>CASEPJ010000206.1 GCA_949289715.1 uncultured Clostridia bacterium | reverse complement strand
TTTTCTGGAAAGAACCGTAGTAGCGTCCAAATGGCTGAAAAGCGTAGAGGGAGCAGGGTCTGTAAGGTCGTCGGCCGGAACGTAAACAGCCTGTATGGAGGTTATGGAACCGAATTTTGTTGTGGATATTCTTTCTTCGAGCGACCCTAATTCGTTTGCAAGGGTGGGTTGATATCCGACAGCTGAGGGCATTCTGCCCAGCAAAGCCGATATTTCGCTGCCGGCTTGAATATATCTGAAAATATTGTCAATGAAAAGCAAAACGTCTTGTTTTTGTATATCTCTGAAATATTCTGCTATGGTAAGACCGGTAAAAGCGGCTCTCATTCTTGCTCCGGGAGATTCGTTCATTTGTCCAAACACGAGAGAAGTGTTTTTCAAAACTCCGGAAGCTGTCATTTCTTCTATCATTTCGTAACCTTCACGGCTTCTTTCTCCTACACCGGTAAATACCGAGTGACCGCCGTGCTTGGTTGCAATATTGGAAATAAGCTCCAATATCAAAACGGTTTTGCCCACTCCGGCGCCTCCGAATAATCCTATTTTACCGCCTTTTGCATATGGTGTTAAAAGGTCAATTACTTTAATTCCCGTTTCGAAAATCTGCGTAGCCCCCGTTTGTTCTGTAAAGGGCGGAGGATCTCTGTATATGCTTACATATTTGCCGTTTACGGGACCTTTTCCGTCTATGGGCTGTCCGAACGCATTTAAAACTCTGCCTAAAGTTTCTTCGCCTACGGGTACGGTTATCGTTTCTCCCGTGCTGACTACGTCCAATCCTCTTGAAAGTCCTTCGGTAGCTTCAAGGGCAATACAACGTGCAATTCCGCCCTGACGGTGTGCGAGAACTTCTATGCCCACCTTTCTCTCCCCGTCGGAAACGAGGAGCAGTTCGTTTTGACTAGGCATATGAGTATCGAATTTGACGTCGATAACGGAGCCTATAATCTGTACAATTTTTCCTTGATAATATTTTTTCATAATTGCCTGCCTTGTTCTGAAGAGCTTGCATCCATAAGTTCGGTTGTGATGCTTTCCTGTCGTTTGTGATTGAATTCGGTAATAAGATTTTGCACTATTTCCTCTCCGTTTGTAGTGGATTGCTGCATTGCAACCATTCGTTTATAATTTACCGCAAGAGAATTATCGCAAAGCGCATGATATATTTCCGCCATAATATACAAAGAGAGAAGGGAAGTCATACTCTCATTATCGTTCGGCAATATAAGCAAATTTGAGTTGTCCGTTTTTTCGTAATCGAGTTCTATGGGAATCAATTTTTTGCATATAACTTCCTGTTTTGATAATACGGGAGTGGAAGTATATATTATATATATTTCGTCGAACTCGGCGGAATCGTATAATTTAAGCATATCGTTTGCTATTGTTTCAGCATCGAACGAATGAGGTTCTTGGGTTATATAGCCGTAACTATGGTCGACTTCGATACCTTTTTTTAAAAAATATTCTCTCGCCATATGTCCGACGGTAAAAATTTTGCCTATATTTTTGTTTTTAATGTTGTCTTCCACGTTTTTCATCAACACATGGTTGAAATCTCCGCACAATCCTTTATCGCTGGATAATACTATAATTCCCGAGCGGTTGCCTTTGTGTCCTTTGATGTAGGGATGATTATGAGCGTCGCAGGAAAGTATTTTTTTAATAGACGTGGCAATTCCTTGCATAAATTCACAACTTAAAGCATGCACCTGTTCGGCTTTATACATCTTGGATGCGGAAACAAGCTGCATTGCTTTGGTAATTTTTACGGTTTCTTTGATACTGCTTATTCTATGCTTTAGTTCCAATCCTTTCATGGTAATATCTTTCCTTATAACGATTAAGCGAACCTTTTATGGTTTCTTCGTCTTCAGATGACAGAGTTTGAGTGCGGTTAATATTTTTTATTATTTCATTATGTCTTCTGTGAATGTGAGAAATAAACGCATCCATAAAGCTTTTTATCTCTTTTGTAGGCATATCGCTCAACAAATCGTTAACCATTACTTCCATTTCTATTACGGTGTCTGCCATGGAAACGGGGCAATATTGCTCCTGTTTTAAACTTTCCGTCAAACGTTCGCCTTTGTTTAGAATAGCTTTGGTGGATTTATCTAAATCCGCACCGAATTGCGAAAATAAAAGCATTTCTCTGTAGTGCGCCAAATCCAACCTTATTTTACCGGAAACTTTACGCATTGCCGCACATTGTGCAGAACCTCCTACACGGGAAACCGAAAGTCCCACGTTTACGGCAGGTCTTATTCCGCTGTGGAAAAGCTCGCTTTCCAAATATATCTGACCGTCGGTTATGGAAATAACGTTTGTAGGGATATATGCGGAAATGTCTCCGGCAAGAGTTTCAATTATGGGAAGGGCAGTTAAAGATCCGCCGCCTAAAGATTCGGAAAGTTTTGCGCTTCTTTCCAAAAGTTTGGAATGTATGTAAAAAATATCTCCCGGGAATGCTTCTCTGCCTGAAGGACGGCGCAATAATAGGGAAATGGTTCTATAAGCCACTGCGTGTTTACTTAAGTCATCATATACTATTAACACGTCTTTACCTTGATACATAAATTCTTCCGCTATTGCCGTTCCCGTATAGGGTGCTATATATTGCAGGGGAGCGGGGTTGTTCGCCATAGAGCTTACCACTACCGTATAACTCATAGCGTCGTGTTCTTTCAAAGCGGAAACTATTTTTGCAATGCCGGAGGCTTTTTGGCCTATCGCCACATATACGCAAATAACGTTTTTATCTCTTTGGTTTATTATAGTATCTATCGCAAGTGCGGTTTTGCCCGTTTGTCTGTCGCCTATTATCAATTCTCTCTGTCCTTTTCCTATCGGTACCATACAATCTATGGCTTTAATGCCGGTATAAAGGGGAGTAGCTACTTTTGCCCTGTCGAAGATGGGAGGGGCTGCCGCTTCTATGTTTCTGTATCTGCTGCTTTTAATTTCCGCACCGCCGTCTATGGCTTCTCCCAATGGATTTATAACACGTCCCAATAACATATTACCTACGGGTACGCCAACGATTCTTCCCGTGGCATAAACTATATCGCCTGCCGAAAGGGAAGGGTTGTTTGTTAATAAAATAGCACCTACCGCATTTTCTTCCAAATTTAAAGCAAGTGCGTAATGATCGCCGCTTATGTAAAGTAATTCGCCGTTTTTTACATCGGCAAGACCTTCAATTGTTAAAACGCCGTCATTACAGGATATAATTCTTCCCGCAGTGGATATGGTATGATTTTTAAAATCGAAAGATTCTAATTTTTTAGTAATATCTTGAGTAATATTTAGCAATTTATTTTCCATAAGTTTTACCTGCAAGTGCAAAAATATTTTTTGTTATGCTCGATTTTTGCATTGTGAAAATCTTTAATATGTGAAAATCTTTTAATAATAAAATAAAGTTCCCTATTATTCCGAAAGGGAATTATTCAAACGGGTAAGTTGATTTCTTATAGAACCGTCATAGACTTTTTCCCCGTCGAATACAATAATTCCGCCGATTATGGCATCGTCTATTAAATAAACGGGATAAATTTCCTCATTATATTTTTTTGCAAAAACTTTTTCTATTTTTGCTTTTTCTTCATCGGAAATTTCCATGCTTGTAGTGATGGTCAGTTTAATCATTGTTTTCACTCCATTCCTTTAAGCATTCATCGATAATTCTTTCGTTGTCTTCTTTTTTTATATCTTTATCCAAAATTTCTTTTGCGATATTTATAGCAATATCGGAAATATTTTCTTTCATTTCGGTTGCAATACGCTGTTTTTCCAGTTCGGCGTATTCTATTGCGTTTTTTATGATTTCTTCCGATTTTAACTTGGCGTCGTTTAAAGTTTCGTTGGCGAGAGCATTGGCATTTTTTTCCGCCGTTTTTTGTTTCTCTTCAATTTCCGCATCTGCATTTTTTAATAAAGACTGATATTCTTCTTTTAGATTTTCGGCTTCTTTTTTTAAATTTGCATTATCATCCAATTGCTTTTTTATATCGTCTTGACGTTTATGTATAAATTTGATAATCGGTTTATATAGCAAAAAGGTCAAAGCCACAAAAAGAATTAAAAAGTTAAGCAGATGAAGAAGAATTTTTATCAGGTCTATACCTAAAGGTAATTCTAATAACAAATCGTTCATCATATTTTACCTCATATTATTAAAGAACATTGATTACAATTAAAATTGAGATAACAAGTGCGTAAATAATAGCCGTTTCTATAAATACTAAACCGAGAATCAAA
>CASEPJ010000205.1 GCA_949289715.1 uncultured Clostridia bacterium | reverse complement strand
TTCCCTGCCCCAAACGGACAGCTTATATATACTATCACATTCTATACCCTTTGTCAACTCTTTTTTTTACTTTTTTTTGAAAAAATTGCATTTGTAACCAAAATATTTTGTTTTTTCTGTTTTACATAATATTAATCCTTTATATTTCGCAAAGATAAAATTACGGCTTTACTTAAATTTACTTGAATAAATAAAACTTTTATATTATAATTAAATTATGGAAAAAAATTCGGCAAAAATTGAAGAGCTTTTTTTAAATACTTTAAAACAAAACGGTATGCTTTTAAAAAACCAAACAATCTGTATAGCCCTGTCGGGCGGTGCGGATTCAATGGTTCTTTTAAATCTTTTTTATAAATATCAAAAGCAACTAAATGTTTTTCTTTGCGCTGCCAACGTCGAACACGGAATTCGGGGAGAAACCTCAAAAAAAGACAGCGAGTTTGTAAAAAATTATTGCGATAAGTTAAATCTTCCCGTTTATACGGCGTCATTTGACGTGCCTGCCCTTGCTAATCGATTAAAAATTTCCACCGAAACGGCCGCAAGAAACGTAAGAAAGGAATTTTTCAATAAAATTCTGGCGGAAAACAAAGCGGACAAAATCGCTCTTGCGCACCATGCAAACGACAATGCGGAAACAGTATTAATGAATATTTTTAGAGGATGCGGCCTAAAAGGGGCTTCGGGCATGGATTATGTTTTCGGTAATTTCATACGTCCGCTGCTCGATATGGAAAAAGAAGATATTTTATTTTATGCCGAATGCGAACACATCCCTTTTGTAAACGACGAAACGAATTCGGACGACAGATATACCAGAAATTTCATCAGAAACAGATTAATTACATTGGCAAAAAATAAATTTCCCGCAGTTGTAAAAAGTATAAATCGTTTTTCAAAAAATATAAGACAAAATTTACCCGAAGATTATTCCGGTTTCGAAAAAGACGAAAACTGTGTTTATATTGCTTTATCCGAATTGGAAAACAATCCTTATTTTAAAATTAAAGCGGCCCTTGCTGCGTTAAACGTTAAAAGCGATTTTTCCGCAAAAAATAGCGATGTCGTTTTATCTTTAAAAAATTGTCAGTCGGGTAAAAGTGTTTCTATCTGCCACGGTATAACCGCTACAAGGATATTCGATAAAATAATGCTGTCGAAAAACTCTCCTCTCTCTTTAGAAGAAAAATCGATTTTACCTTTTTCGCTTAAGGAAGTTACAAAAGGTATAAGTTTAAACAATTTTTCAATTCGCTTTTTAAAGTACGATATTAACGAAAAAAAAGATTACAAGAATTTTCGTTATGTAGATGTCGACAAAATACCAAACGAAACTGTTTGGCGTTTTCGTCAACCGGGAGATATTTTTACGCCCTGCAACGGAAAGACAAAATCTTTTAAAAAATGGCTCAACGATAAAAAAATCCCTTTAAACAAAAGAGATATGCCCGTTCTCGCAACAGACAATATAATACTCATTGCAGGAAGTTACGAAATTTCCAACCGTATTAAAATAGACGGCGAGTCAAAAAATATTTATAAAATTTTCATATCGTAACAATATTTAAAATTGGCTTAAATCTATAACCATTAATCTATAAATTGAAAAACTAAAAACTTTAATATGCAAACAAACTTTAAATTTTGCATTGTTTGTTAGCCAATATACAGACTTATAAAATTAATTCTTGCATAAGGAGTTCTAAATGAAAAAACATTATCAGTTTGAAAACGATGTAGAAAAAATATTATTTTCCGAAGAAGAAATTGCAGAACGCCTAAGTGTGTTGGCAGAAAAAATCGACAAAGATTATTTCGGTAAAAGGCCTCTTATGGTCTGTGTTTTAAAAGGTTCCGTTCTCTTTTTTACCGATTTAATAAGAGAAATAACTTTACCCGTTGAAATAGATTTTATGTCCATTTCAAGCTATGGTGCAGGTGCAACCACTAGCGGCGAAGTCAAAGTACTTAAAGATTTGGACAATCGTTTAGACGGAAGGGACGTTATAATAGTGGAAGATATTGTAGACAGCGGTTTTACTTTAAATTATATGACGAAATTATTAAGCAGCAGAAACCCAGCATCCATAAAAGTTTGTGCTTTGTTGGATAAACCCAGCAGAAGAAAAGTCGATATAAAAGCCGACTATATAGGTTTTGAAGTCGGCAACGAATTCGTAATAGGATACGGCTTGGATTATGCACAAAAATATAGAAATTTACCCTACATCGGTATTTTGAAAAGGTCGGTTTACGAAAAATAAGTTAAAATTTTTAAAAAAACTATAATTATAACAGTTTTGCTTAAAAAACAATATATTAAAAACGATATACGAATAAAACTAAAAACATAACTCTCTGCCTTAAAAAATGTAAAATTTTTTAAGGCAATAAATATTTAAATAAAAAATCATCGAATATTTAACCATCTAAAGGAGAAACACTATGCGAAAAATAGAAACTACCTGTATTCAGGGAGGATACACCCCTAAAAACGGCGAACCCAGACAAATACCGATAATTCAAAGCACAACCTTTAAATACGATTCAAGCGAAGCAATGGCAAAATTGTTCGATCTTGAAGAGTCGGGTTATTTTTATACCCGTTTGCAAAACCCCACAAACGATTATGTCGCAAAAAAATTGGCGGAACTTGAAGGAGGCACCGCAGGAATGTTAACTTCTTCCGGACAGGCAGCCAATTTTTATGCCGTTTTCAATATAGCCAGTTGCGGCGACCATATAGTTGCTTCTTCAACAATATACGGAGGCACATATAATCTTTTTGCCGTAACCATGAAACGTATGGGCATAGAATTCACTTTTGTAAGTCCTAACTGCAGCGACGAAGAATTAAACAACGCATTTAAACCCAACACCAAAGCTGTTTTCGGAGAAACCATTGCAAATCCTGCAGTTATAGTATTCGATATAGAAAGATTTGCAAAAGCAGCGCACGCACACGGCGTCCCTTTGATAATAGATAATACATTTGCCACCCCCATAAACTGTAGACCTTTCGAATGGGGAGCGGATATCGTTACTCATTCCACAACAAAATATTTGGACGGCCACGGAGCAACCGTAGGAGGAGCAATAATAGACAGCGGCAAATTCGATTGGACAAAATATCCCGATAAATTCCCGGGACTCTGCTATCCAGACGAAAGTTATCACGGCGTGGTTTATACTGAAAAATTCGGCCTTGCGGGGGCTTTTATTACAAAAGCAACCGCTCAATTGATGAGAGATTTCGGCTCCATTCAATCCCCTCAAAATGCTTTTATTTTAAATTTGGGAATAGAATCGCTTGCCGTAAGAATGGAAAGGCATTGTTATAACGCACAAAAGATGGCAGAATTTTTAAATGACCATCCCGCTGTCGAATGGGTTACCTATTGCGGTCTCAAAGACGATAAATGTTACCGCTTAGGTCAAAAATATTTGAAAAACGGTTCGTGTGGCGTATTGAGTTTCGGAGTTAAAGGGGGCAGAAAGACCGCAGAAGAAGTTATGAAGCGTTTTAAATTAATAGCCATAGAAACACATGTGGCAGACGCAAGAAGCTGTTGTCTGCATCCGGCAAGCGCCACACACCGCCAAATGAACGACGAAGAATTAGCCAAAGCCGGCGTTAAACCGGAACTTATACGTCTTTCTATGGGTATTGAAAACATAGACGATTTAATAGCGGACGTCAAAAATGCGTTAGATGCCGTAATAAAATAATTTTTATATTTTTTAAACAACAGATAAATAAAATTTGTTAATTTTAATATATAATTTTTAAAATAAAAAAATTCCTCCATTATTGCGGAGGAATTTTTTATAACTTTATAATCTCGTAATAATATTTCTTAATAATTTTTAACTTAACTGTATTTGTTTAAGATTTTAAATGTCATATAAATTATAACCGTCATATCAAAACAAATTGTTTTAATTTTTTGCAAAGTTAATGTTTTAAAAGCGTTTGGTTTGCTATTTGTTCTTTTTAAAACCGTTTATTAAACTTTTAATTTTCGCCCTCTTTCATCGGCACACGCTAATACTGTTTTTCACACTTTGCCTTTATCTCCTTTCCCGTCGATAAATTTATTAGGTAGCAGCCGACCACTTTTTTATTTAAAGCGTTTTTTGCGGCATAAGCGTATAAGTCAAGTTGTTCAATATAACTTTTTACCAAATCTTCGTCATTTTTTTTAGAAAATTTATAATCTATTATGTATAAACCTTCATCAGAGTCTATAATCAAATCAATAACGCCCTGCACCAAAATTTTATCGATACTTTCCGTATCGTAAACCTTGTTTGCCGGAACGTAAAGCATAAACGGTTGTTCTTTTATTGTTTTGCTTCTTCTGGCAATATCGATAATAGGCAATCGAGATATTTTTTCTAAGGGAAGATTTTTTGCATATTCTCTTTCTTCTTCGGTTAAAACATACGATAAATCGGACAAAGAACCCACAAAATCCCATTTTTCCATTATTTTATGATATATCGTTCCCTCTTGAGATAACGTATGTTTTTTATTTATAACATTGTAGCTGAAATCGTCGGTTTTTTCATCTTCGATATATACAGGCATCGCCTTGCCGTTGATTTTACTTACCGAACTTTTTAACGGAACATCCGTTTTATATGGATATGTAAAGTTAAAAATTTTTTCCATTGCTTTTTCGGCAGCAGCATTTGAAACAGACTCGTATTCAAAAAAATTATCATCGTAATTTATTTTTGACATGTCAATTTCAATTTCGGATAGCAAATTTTTGTCTTCTTGCTTAGATTGATAAATTTTTAATTTTTTCGAGTCCCTTTCCTTTTTTTCTTTTATTTCGTTTAACACGTTTTGCATATTGCCGTTTTTAACTAAAAAAGGTATCATAAAATCCAGATAGCTTTTGCTCTCGATAAATTCAAAGGGAGTTTGCAGCTTGCTTTCTAAACTTTCTATGTTTTTATATTCGCCCGTTAGAATCAGTTTGTTTTTAGCTCTGGTTAGTGCAACATAAAACAATCTTAATTCTTCCTGTTTCAAAAGTTTGTTTTTTAAAAACTTTAAATATTCTTTATAAAAAGTTTTTTGTTTTATCTGTTTTTCGAAATCGAAAGCATCAACGGCAACACCAAAAGGTTTTCCGTAAATGAAAACATCGGAAAAATCTCTGGTGTTGAATTTGTTGGTTATGCCTATTAAAAAAACCACTTTATATTCCAGCCCTTTTGATGCGTGAATAGTGCTTATTTTGACGGTATCCGCCAGCGTTATGCCTTCGTTGCCGCTTCCTTTCACTTCGGCTTCTATAAATTCTTTTAAAGAATTGTCTGCATTGGTGCCACATAAAGAATTCGCAAACTTTCTTAAATTTTCAAGTTTTTCCGCTCCGTTTGACAATTTTAAGAAATTTTGCGTTGCTTTTTTATCTTTAATCATCTTATCTATAAGCTGCGAAACTTTAAGATATTGCGAAGCGAAAGATTTTTCTTCGAAATCATATAAAAAACTTCTGCATTTTTCTTTTAAAATTAAATTCTGTCCTTTAATTGAATAATTTTCCGTTGCTTTTTTAAGAGGAATTTTAACATAGCCGTTTTTTTCCTCTCTGTTAAATTCCGATTTAATTTCAGATAAATCGTTTTCGTCAAAATCTCCGAAGGGAGAAAGCATCAATCCTGCGAAAGATATATCGTCATAAGGGTTAATTATGGCTTTTAAATAGGATAAAACGCAACGTGTTTCATATAGCATATTATAAGCGTTATTGAAATTAATGACGGTTACCGGAATATTCGCTTTTTTTAAAGTATTTATTACGGTTATTGCGTCTTCTTTCATATTTCTTGACAAAACGGCAAAATCTTTAAACTGCAAATGCACATATTTTTTTTTCTGCTCGTCATATATGGGCTTTTTGTACAAAGCTGCTATTTGTTCGGCTATATATTCAGCCTGACGTTTGCCACTATCATCATTGTCGTTATGTAATAAAACCGTTTCTATTTCTCCTTGCGAAACCCAATTTTCTCCCGGAAGCGATTTCGCTTCCTTTTCGTAATCGATTAAAGCATCTTCTTTAGTCATTACTTTCTCAAAAATACCGTTTATAAAATCTAATATTTCGGGTGCGGAGCGGTAATTATTATTCAATTTTATTTTTAAAACGTCTTTACCGTCTTCTTTTTCATCGAATTTTCTTGCAAAAATTTCGGGTTCGGCATTTCTGAACATATAAATAGATTGTTTTACGTCGCCCACTTCGAAAATTTTTGCTTTTTTTGAAAGCAAAGATATAATTTCCCATTGTATTTCGTTAATGTCTTGGGCTTCGTCCACAAAAACATATTTAAATTTGTTCGCAATTTCCTCTTCTGCTTTTTTGTTTTTTAAAACCTCTAAAGCCTTTTTGTTGACGTCGTTAAAATCCAGTGTGCTCAGCTCTTTTTTCCTCTCGTCATATTGAGCCTCGTATATTTTCGTGAATCGCAAAAGACAGTTTACCGCATAATCGGCGGTTCTCATTCTGTCGATTGAGTCTTGGTAAGTAACCCCGCCCAACATAATGGAAATGGCGGCAATATCTTTTTTTATTCCATCTTTAAATTCTTTAAATTGCCTTGCCAAATCGTTTTCTATAAAATTTTTTTTCTTGCTGCTAATCTGTGTTTTGCCTCTTATTATCTCAAAAGCATTGAGTTGCACATATACTTTATTTATATCTGACAAACAAAGAGTATTTAAGGCGTCTTCCCATTCAGTCAAATCTTTTATCAGCAAGTTAAAATGGATTTTTTCCGCCTCAATCTTCAATTTTTTAATTTTAGCTTTTTCTTTATTTACAAAATCGTCAACATAACCTAACAAAAAAAGTTTACCGCTTTCTTTTAAATTATCGTTTGTTGCGGGGTTGAAGTACTGCAGATTGACCCTTGTGTTTTTATAATTTCTCAATTTTTCCGCTTCGTTTACGATAAGGTCATAGGAATGGGTATCAAAAATATCCAGCAAACTCGTTAGAGTTTCTTCGTCGTTTTTTAAAAAATAGTCTATTGTTTGGTTTGCCGCCGCCTTTTTTATCACTACGGCATCCGTATCGTCCAGAATTTTAAATGCCGGGTCTGTGTTTGCAATATAGAAATATCTTCTTACCAAATTAACCAAAAAAGAATCGAGCGTACCTATATCTGCAGTTTCCATTTGAAGCATTAAATTTTTTACCCTTTCTTTATCTTCGATTTGCTGTATTTTTTTTATTATTTTCTCTCTGAAATCAAAAGCGGAAGCATTGGTAAAGGTTATAACCAAAAAATCGGTAAGGTCATTTGATTGATTTTCAAGCAATTTCATAATTTTTGCTATCATCGTTGTAGTTTTGCCGCTGCCTGCGGAAGCTGAAAGTATAGTCTCTTTTGCTTCGGATTTAATGGCTCGTTCTTGTTCGTTCGTAAAATTTTTCATATTTCTTTCACCTCTTTCGCAAGCAAATCTTCCAAGGATATCTTTTCGAGTTTAAGTTCATTTCCGCCTTCCTCTTCAAAAGTACAAATATCTTTATAATCGCAAAAGCGGCAATTCCCCTCGTAAGGCATTTTTCTTATATCGCCTTCTTTTATGCTTTTAAAACATTCAATAATTTTATGTTTTATAAAGGAAAACAATATGTTAAAATCGTTTTCACTTAAAACGAGAGAATTTGCAGTGTATTGAATTTCCTGGAACGTACTGCCTTTTTTCAATTTCAAATTAGCGACTTTACTGTTTCCGTACTGATTGTTATACAGTTCTCTGTCGGTAATTTTTAAAACTATCGGGTCATTGTTGGTAATTCCGTTTAATCTGTGATCTTTAGACTTTTCGTCGATATCTTCCTCATCGGCTTTTGCGTTGTCCTTTTCGATAATTTTATCGTCGCATTTTAAATAATATGCACCAGCGGGGCGTTTGCCCTCACAAGCATACATTAAATATAAAGGTAGCTGTAAAGTCAAACCTGCGGCAATTTTTGAAATTTCCAATTTTCTATTGCCCGATTTATAATCTATAACCCTTATATAATCTCCGCACGAGTCTGTACGGTCAATTTTCCCTGTAAAAATCAAACTGCGGTTGTCGGTTTTTAAACCTAAATCCAAATTGAATTTTTCTTCGCAGCTTTTGACTTTAAAATCTCCCGCCTTAAGTTGCTTAAATGCGTTAACTGAAATATAAATACATTCCCCCGCTATTTTATATAAAATCTTTTTGCTTTTTTCGTTGTTCAAAAATCGGATAAATTCCTCCTTTTGTTTTTCTGTTTCTATTGCTTCTTTAACCTTTTCTTCGAATTCTTCTAACGTAAGATTAAAATTGTTTTTTATATTATTAAAAACCGTTTCCAAAACTCCGTGAATGAAATTACCCTTGTCCAAACTCTTCATTTCGGCATCGGCTAAAGGCTCTAATTCCATTCCGTATCTCAAGAAATGAGAGTAAGGACAGTTGCAAAATCTTTCTATTTGCGATACGGAAGTTGTATTTTTTCTAAAATATAAATTTTTTGTATCGATTTGTTGCAAATAATATTTTTTTTCTATATCTTTTTTTGCTATGTTTGCGGCAAGTTTATAAAAATATTTGTTTTCGTCTGTTCCGAAATTTTTAACATAGGCAATTTTCATATAAGCGTTGTCCGCAGCCCCTAATGTGGCGGCAAATTCTTCCGGGTCTGTTTCTTCCTTTTTGAATTTTACGTTTAAAAATTGTTTGTTGTTGTCTTGTATATTCGATACAATATCCCCTATGATATGAGCGGGAGCTTTATTTACCGAATAACTTAAAAATAAAGATTTTTCGGGTTTTAAAAGGAGGAGCAAAGCATTCAGCTTCTCTCTCATATTAACCGTTTTTATCTGAGGTTCAATCATTACATTTAATTTTTCGAGGGCTTTAAGGTCGCTGTCCGTTATTACGCCGCAATCGTTTTTGACATAAGGAAAAATTTTGTCGTTAACCCCCAAAATAAATAATCGTTTGGGAAACAGATATTTACATTGGTCGGTATTGCCTATAAATACACAGTCGGAATAAAGGGGCACTAAGGATACGCTCTCCGAGCGGAATCCGTTTATTAACATATCCAAAAAATTTTGCGGAGACTCTTCTTGCGCTATTAACGATGCTTCTTTTAAAATATTTTCTATTTTTTCTTGTACTTTGGCGGAAAACTCTTTCTCTCGGTCGTAGCGGCTGTCTTTAGTGGCATTATAATATTTTTCACATTCCGCAATATACTCTTTCATCCTTTTTCCGACTTCCGCTTTTTTTAAAAAGTCTATAATATCCTCCGACGAAATAGATTTTTTTTCGGCTAAATCTTTTAGCAAATACAACATACGTTTTCTTACATCTTCCGCTTCTATCGTTTTTTCTCCTCTAACAAAGATAAACGGATTTTTAAAATTGCCGTAATCGGTTCCGTTGGATTTTGCAATGTTGATAAAAGCGCCTCTGTCAAAATCACCGAAAAAATAGTTGGATATAAAGTCAAATACATACTCTCTTTTAAAATTATTCACCACGACAGAAAGCGCAGAAATAATAAAACGGCACAGAGGATGCGAATCCAAAACGATTTTTTCTTCGGCATAAAAAGGAATATCGAACCGAGAAAATACACTGCAGATTAAAGGAATATATGATTCGTCGGGAAGAACCACGGCAAAATCGCCGTATCTTTCCTTGCGAGCGGCATATAAACGTATTTTAGAAGCTACACATTCCGCTTCGTTTTCCAAAGATTCGGCCTCGAATATCGTAATTTCATCGTCATTTACAACACATAAATTTTTAGTTTTATTATATACGTTTTCTGCAAGTGCTTTTTTAAAACCGTATAAATCGCATTGCGGGCGTATGATGTTTACCGGAAGTATATTTTTACATAAATCTGCTATTTTCCCTGCAAAATTTTCGTTATATACATAATTTTCTCCCTCCACCGTTCCGATAGTTAAAGAAAGAGCAGTCTCTGCAAGTATTTTAATAATTTTCATCATTTGCGGAGTATAGTTGTTAAATTGCAGTAAATAGACGTTTTTATCGGAAAAATAATTGCATGTTTTAATTGCCGATATCAAATCCTCGTATTTATCTCCTGCATCGGTAAAATTCTTTTTCTGCATTTCGCTGCGGTATAAATAATATATTTTTTTTATTCCGTTTATTTTTAATTTCAGCAATTCTTCCGAAGGCATTATTTCAAGTTTTTCCGGCGGCACATCCGAACTTTTTAACTGAGCTATCGTTTCATACATCTTTTCGGCAAAACCCTTTCTTTTTGCACTCGCTCCGAAAAATTCTTCGTCAGCAAGTTTTCCCAAAAGCATAACCAACCCCGCTTTACTTAAAGAAATTTTAGACGAATCCCCCAATTTTGATTGCAGTCTTTTAAATGTGGTAACTTCAATATTGAATGTAGACGTTAACGATAAACTTTCCATAATATATCTTTCGAGGTTTAAAGTAAAACTGTCGGGAACGATAAAAACGTGTTTATTGTTAAAAAGCAAACGTTCTTTTAAAAGTTTTATTGCTTCTTTAGTGGTTTGGTCAAATGTTTTGCAAACGATAATATCCATATTTTTCCTTATTGTAATATTATTTTTTTATTTATGGGCTATTTTATTTTAACATATTATCTCTTTAATTACAATATCCAATAGATTGCTTTTCAAGAAAAATAAATAAAATGTATAAGCAACAGAAAATTGTATATGTTAATTAAAATTTTAAGTTGTTTAATAACGTATTTTTAACCTTTTGATAATTTTTTAAAATCTATTTATTTATGCCTTTATAAATTTTTCATTAAAAAAATTAAAAGGTTATTAGCGTTTGTTTATTATATTTACTTATTTGATAAAGTGCTTTTTCATATTTAATATCCCCCGATTTAAAAATTTAATTTTTAAATCGGGGGATATTTAAAACCATAGCCTTTCTCTTTCAAAGTTTATTCTATTTTAATATAATTAACGACTTAAAATAATTTATTAAATTATCTAATTTAACAAGCATTTTAATTCTGTCAAAACCTTTTTTCTTAATCAACGTCTTCGACTTTTGCATCGAGTTTGGTTAAAAGTATAGAAGGATCGTTAAAAAACGTTTCGAAAAGACGCATACTTTTTACATAATAAAATCCATCGCAAAATCTTTCGTCCGTTACTATGCCTAACTGCATTATTTTCGCCGGGACAATTTCTTTATCGAAATTAACCACAGGTTCGTACTTTTCTTTGCCCATAGCTATAAAAATACTGGTTGTACCGAAATCGTAAAGATGATGATATATGTAATTTGCTTTTATGGATTTTAAATTTGTTACGAAACCGCTGGTATGAAAGGGACTTGCGTTTAATATTGCCTTGGGACACATACCGTGCTTATCCATAAACTTTATTAACCCGACCACCATTTTTATTAAACAGTTTGGCATATTTGTTAACATTTTAGCGGTTTTATCGGTTTTATTGTTTGCGCTCAACGTTGCGTTCGCTTTTATTGCATTATCCATTTTTTCCTTAACTTCAGCAATGGATTCGGTCCCGTCGAACTCAAGTTTTATAGTAGTATCAATTGCGTCGTCGGACAATTTCTTTTTGACCGCAAAGGAAATCATTATTTTATTCCTTTTGAAAATTCTGCCGTTCATTATAAACCTGTTAAGTTGCGGTCTTTGCGCAAACAATCTTACGAATGCTGCCACCGTGATGTGAAAATAATTATAACTTTCGCCTAATGCTCTTTGCTCGTCGATGAATTTATCCATTCCTTCACAGTTAACGGGCATTTTATAAAAATTTTGTGCGTCGCACCGTTTGTTCATTAGATGCGGCATAATTTTTGTGTACGGCTCTATGTTTTTTATTTTTTTGCCGTCGCTTCTTTTTCCGAACATATTTTTCTCCTGTATATAGACTAAACAAACTGCCGCTGACAATACAATAATTACAAAAAAATAAATTCAGCAATCAATCCGTCCGCTTAAATTGTAACATAAATTAAATAAAATGCAAGTAAAATTTTCCTTAAAACTTAAATTGTTTGTATTTAACGGCTTTTTTGCCCGATTTATTAATATTAAATGAATGTTTTACCTTATATTACGCATTTAATTTTTCAATAAATTTAAAATTATAATACAATATTTCTATAATTACTAAATCTTTTATTATATCTTGCAATTTTTTATTGATTAATCAATTTCGATAAACATTAAAATAAAAAAACGGACACCGAAGTAGTTACCTTGGTATCCGCACGTTTAACGAGCCAGTCTATAAGCCGAGTTCTGTCTTGAACAGTCATCTATCTAGGCTTACGGTTACCCGCAAGCTCGAGCGATTATAATCGGAACCGCAAACGGGCCGTTTATACGATTCCCCTATCTTGCACCGAATGGAGTTTACAGAATCGCTATGTTACCATAGCGACCGGTGAGCTCTTACCTCGCCTTTCCACCCTTACCGGAAAAGTCCGGCGGTATATCTCTGTTGCACTTTTCTTGAAGTCGCCTTCACCGGCCGTTAGCCGGCATCCTGCCCTGTGGTGCTCGGACTTTCCTCAGAAGAGTTACCTCCTGCGACTGTCCGGCTGGCTCGTTTTTAACTAATTGAAAAATACGTTTACGCTTTTTATCGTTTTTTGTTTATTGAGTACGATAAAATTTTTATAAAATTTCCAAATTCTTTTTATATATTTTTTTAAACTGAGAAGAACAAGACAATGCGTCGTTAATCTCTAATGTTGCATCTCCCGTCGTTTCGGTCTTCATGATAACCGAATCGCCCAAAACGTCGCAATTTAAACTTTTTACCAAACCCGACATACTTCTGTCCAAACATTCGGCAATATTTAATATAACTCCCAATCTTCTGACCGCTTCGACATCTTCGGCAGAAATTAAGTCTTTATATTTCATAATTTCGTTATAGTTCAAATCTTCGTTTTTTCCACAACTTGCCACAAATGCCGCTAAAACTATGTCTTTATGGCTTATTCCGTAAATATTGGCATTTAATATAAAATAACAGCTGTGTTTATGATGATCGTAAAATTTGAGCCGAATGCCGGAGTCATGTAGAACGGCAGCGGTTCTTAAAACTCTTACATAACAACGTGGCAATTTATGAAGCACTCGAAGGTTTTTGAATAATTGCATAGATAAATCGCACACATGGTCGGCATGTTGTATATTTTCGTCGAAATATTTAACTTTCGTTGCAAGACTGTGCCCCAAAACATCGGAAATAGGTTTTTCCAATGTATAGGGTAATGCGTGATTAAACAATATTCCTTCCCGTAAACCTGCTCCCGATATTACCATTTTATTAAATTCCGTACAATCAAAAAAGGCTTTAACCATTGCAACGGCACCGCCGAAAATGTCCGCTCTGGCAGAAGACAGCCCTTTTATTCTCTTTCTCTTTTCCACGTCGAGATTTCTTATGGTTTCGTAAATATCTAAAAAACTTTCCTTGCTTATATTAAAATTATGAGCCATATCGAGAGGATAATTGCTGATTTTTCTAACTATTCTTCCTATGTTTCTAAAAGAACCTCCAACACCCACAAACTGATAATCGGGCTCAACATCCTTTAACCATTCCACACGGGCAAGTTCCATACGGAAAAATTCTTCCATTTTATCACACTGTTCCTGCGGAGAATATGAGCTGTCGTCAAACAATTCGGATATGGTCAATGCACCAAAATTCAGCATTTCCATATTCAAAATGTTTCTTCTGTTATAATGTATAAGCTGTGTTGTCCCGCCGCCTATATTAACTATTACGCCTTTTGGAACATCCAATGAATTGATAACGCCGTGATAAATTTTTATTGCCTCTTCTTCGGCGGATAACACCTGAAATTTAATTCCGCAGGTAATCTGCACTTCGTCCAAAAAAGATTTTTGATTTTTTGCCTTTCTCACCGCCGCAGTTGCAACGGCGATAATTCTGTCCACTTTATTTACATCGCACAAACGGCGAAACATTTTTAAAGTACGAATGGCCTCGGAAACTCTGGCGGGTTTTAAAAACCCGTCCCTTTCCATATCTTGTCCCAATCTTACGGATTCTTTCCATTCGTCAAAAACTTCGAAATACCCGCCGTCCATAATATTTGCAAGCACCAATCTTGCCGAATTCGAACCTAAATCAATTACCGCTATCTTTTCCAAATCTCTTTACTCCTGTAAATTTTGTGTACTTTTTTCTGTCTTTTTGTTAACTCTAGACGATTATATCACAATTTAAAAGAAATTTCAATACCCTTTTAAAAAAATTTGTTAATTTAAATATAAAATATGTATTTTATCGATATCAATTTTTTAAAAAAAACTAAAGCGTTTTAAGACGTTTGAAATGCAATTTATCTTTAATTGCATTAGTAAAAAGTTTTAAAATTTCATATCGAATACCTATAGTAACAATATTGCTATAAATTAACAGTTATAAAACATAATTTTATTTGTTTTTAATAAAAATTATGTCTTATTGCATATTACGATAAATTTCTGCACAAAAAAATTATGAAATTATATTGCGTTATAACTTCATAATTTTAATTTCGGTAATTGATTGTAGTAATTTAAACTCCTTCTAAAATATCCTTGAAAAAATCGAAATTTTCACTTTCCTTATAGGCTTGAAGAGCTTGCTGCAACACTTTTATTTTAAGATTGTCAACGGAGGAAAATAACAGCTGCGCAGAATCAATTTGCGGAGGAGTTATAGAATTAAATTTTACCGTATTAAGATTTTTGCAGCCGAAAAACGCCATAGTACCGATATTCGAAAGATTTTCTTTAAATTCCAAATAAGTCAAGTTGGTACAGTTATAAAATGCCAAATTGCCGATTGTTTTTAATGCGTCGGAAAAATTTACCGATGTAATTTTATCGCAACCGCTAAAAGCATAATCAGCAATGTTTATAACGCTGCCTTCCATTTCTACTTCTCCTTCCTTGCCGGCAGGACATATTAATAGGGAAGTTTTGTCTTCATTATATAAAATACCGTCTTTCGAACAAAATATTTCGTTTGAAGTTACGACGTCTATTGCGTTTAATTGTTTTGCCTCTGCAAACGAATTTATATAAAGAGTATCTATAAATTTATTTATGCTAAATCGACTTACGTTTGAAGGAATTGCATAGCTGCCCACGGAGGTTACTTTTTTACCTGCGGCTCTCTTTTCCGAAATCAAATCGGCTGAAGGATTTTTAAATGCTACGATTCCCAAAGTTTTGTCCGGTTTAATAACATATACTACCCCGTCTTTTTCAACAAGAGAACACATTATAAGGCAACCTGCATCATAATTCGTCATCAATAATAAATTGTTGCCGTTTTTTATATAGGTGGTTTGGGCATTGACATCGGCCGTTTCCAAAAATTCGAGTAAATCTACGCTCGTTGCAAAGGAATAAAACACGGAAAGAGTATTCACGGCACCGTTGGACGTATATTCCGCCACTACCATTTCCGACGGATAAGCTTTTGGCTCTTGTTTAAAGTATTCTTTTATCTGTGTTAAATCGGAATAATGGCTAACCGAAAAACCCGTATCGTTTAAAATTTCTTTGCCTTTGACAAGATCTGCAGCGATGACGTTATCGGGGATGTTTAATATGCTGTCTCTTATCTTTTTTTGAGAATACAAAAAAATCAATGTTGCCGCAGAACTCATAATTAAACAAACTATCAATATCCAGGCTATTATCTTTGTTCTTTTGGAATTTTCCATATTCCACCTCAATTTATATTGTGCCCTTTTTTATAAAGTTATTTTTAATACAATTTGTTAAAAATTTTTTATTACAATAAAATTTTTGTCCTTATTAATTGAAACATAAATGAATTTTAAAGTCAAACATAATTTAATAATTTTTGAAAAATATAGTTGCAATAAAATATACATCTTAATTAGATTTAAAAATTACACATCAAAAATAAAAAAATTTAAATTTAACAACAAAAAATTGCAACCGCATAAAATTAATTAAATTTTACAAGTTTACCTACAATATTTATAAATTTAATTTTGTAACGCAAATAAATCTTAAAATTCAAAACTTTGTGTTTTTCTTTTGCTATCGGTAATTATTTTAAAAATTTTCTCTGCTATTATATACGATGCAACCCCCGCTATAAAACCCGCAATAAATCCTCCTATAACGTCGGATGCGTAATGCACCATTAAATAAATTCTGGAAATTCCCATTAAAACAGCAAATAAAAAAGCAGTCCAACTATATTTTTTAGGAAAATTAAAAAATAATGCGGTCATCGCCGCCGTAGCAGCGGTGGTATGGCCGGAGGGAAACGAAAATTCACTTTCCGTAACAGCACCCACATATTGCCACCAAATATAAAAATCGCTTTGTGAATTAGTATAAGGACGAGGTCTTGCAATAAGACTTTTCAAACAAACGTTTGTTATAAGCGAACCTATCAACAAAGCTAAAAGCACGCATATACCTGCTTTTCTTGTTTTTTTAAAAAAAATAAGAATTCCCCCTCCTATAATAAGCATTATTCCGCCCTTTCCGAAAAAACTGATAAAATTCATAAAAGGCGTTAATGCCCCGTTGCTTCTTTCGGCCAATTTGTGTAAAACTTCGGCGAAAAAATAATCCAAATTAAAAAATGTTTCGTTTAACCATTGCGCCGTTTTAGTCAATTTTGTTCTCCCTATTCTACCAAAACATTCCTTTAACCGTTGATATGATTTATTAGTATTAATAATAAAAAATATTAAAAATCTTCAATTTAACAAACGATTAAATAAATTAATAGGTTTAATTTTAAACTTTTATTTATATCGATTATTTCTAATTTTATATTAATTATTTATAATTTATAATTTTTTATTCGCTAATATTACTTTAATTTTTTACCCGATTGATTTTGTAAAATTACAAAATAATTCCTTCTTTAAATAAAGTATATATTGTTAAAATTAAGTAAATTTATACATTTTTAAAACATATTATTATATAATTATTTATGCATGCCTTTAAATAATTTTTTTATTTTATATTGGCTATAAAAAGATATACCTACAGCGTTTAACAAAAACTGAATTTTTTTTGACTTGCTAAGTTTACCAAAATAAGGCAGTTCCTTTTTTTCTTTATTTAAAAATTTTTTTACATATTTTAATTGTTTTTTTATACCTTTAAAACCGCAATAATAGGCGTATGCTTCCGCAATTTGGCAAAGCTGATTTATTTTTGAGGTTTTATCGACAATCATAAACAAATCGTTATATCTTTTAATATATCCTTCGAAAAAATCGTTTACGTTTTTAATGGAAATATCTTTGCTGATCGAGCCTTTTCTTTGAATATAATTATATAACCCGTCGTTAATTACGGCGATTTTTTCGGCTTTCAAAAAGAGTTTATATGTTACATAAATATCTTCGAAATTTTTTCCTTGCGGAAAGGAAATATCGTCAAACAAGCGTATGTTGTAGAGTTTATTCCATACAAAATTTTTAATGACCTTATTTTCCAAAAGTAAATTTAATGCCTGCGTTGAAGAATATACTCCTTCTTTAGGCATTGCCGCTTTTTCTATATATGAAGAATCCTCATATTCTATATTATAGGAACACATACCTATTTTTGCGTCGTACTTTTCCATTGCTTTATAAAGCAATTCGATCATATCGTATTTTATATAATCGTCGGAATCTATAAAACCTATATATTGACCCGATGCGCTCTTAATGCCGGTATTTCTTGCGCCCGATAAACCTTTGTTTTGCTGGTGAATAACTATTATTCGCTCATCCTTTTTTGCCCACTCGTCACAAATCGATGGACAAGAATCCAAAGAACCGTCGTCAACCAAAATTATTTCTAAATTTTTATATGTTTGGTTTACCACACTTTCAACGCATTTATTTAAATATTTTTCTACTTTGTAAACGGGTATTATCAAACTGATTTTTTTATCTCCCATTCTGTCTCCCGAAAAATTTATATTATTGTTTATAATAGCATATATAACTTGTAAAGTCAAAATTTTTTTAAACCGCCCTTTACATATTTGCCCTTTACATATGTATTTTTAATAGCTAAAAATTATTTTTTTATTATATTGTATTTTATATTTATAGATCGGTTTTTATTTTTTTACAAGTATTTTTAAATTTTATTACTTAAATAAAAAATTTTTAAACATTATTATAAACATTATTATAAAAAAATTATTTAATCACATACTAACAAAAAATAAATAATTTAAGCGAAAGTTTTGTTTTTTATCGAATTTATTAAATACTTTATAGCAAAACACATATTGTATTAATTAATTGAAAACAATTACTTTATTTAAAACATTATAAAATAAATAATATAAAAGGAGAAAACATGAAAAAATTTTTATCGCTTATAATAATAGGCATAATATGTACGGTTCTTTTGACCGCATGCGCTAACAAAAACGAACCCTTGACAAAAAAAGAATTAGAGCTTAGCGGCAGCATCGTAACAGAGTCAAACGTTTTGAAAGATTCCTCTTTTCCCGAAGACTTGACGGTAAAAATAGTTTATACCAACGGCAAAAAAAGCGAAGCAGTTACTGTAACTTCGAATATGGTAACCGGTTTTGATACTTCAACGGAAGGAAGAAAAACGGCAGTAATTTCCTATGAGGGGCTGAAAACCTCTTTTAATTACAGGGTTTATACTTCTCAAACACAGCTGTATTTTTATGACGGTTCAGGTACGGAAGAAAATCCCTATCAAATTACCACCCCTTCGGAGCTGCAAAACATTTCCCTTGCTCTTAGCGACAATTTTGTTTTAAATAACGATATAGATTGCAGCGGCGTAACCTGGACGCCTATAGGAAACAATATCGACGAAACCTCGCCTTTTGCAGGCAGTTTAGACGGGAAAAATCATACCATAAACAATTTAAACGTCAATAAAATAAATGTTTCCGTATGGGAATCTTATAAAAACACCTATAACTATTCGGGTCTGTTCGGGGTTGTTAGCGGTACTGTAAAAAATTTAATTTTATCCGACTGCACAATTACCGCAACGGATACAGAAAACTCAAGAAGGGGCGATGTTTATGCCGGAGTTTTAACGGGAGCAAATTTCGGTACCGTTACAAACATTACCGTTAACAATTCTACTGTTGACGCTACCGCCTGGCAGATATGTTCCGCAGGCGCAGTTTGCGGTTCAAATTTAGGGATAGTCAACGAATGCAATGTAACTTCATCTGATATTTCCGCCGTTTCCAACGGGTGGACCGCAAATGCCGGAGGTATTACCGGCGCAAGCGGAGACAGATTATATTATAATTTATATGCCGTAGTTAATAATTGCAGTGTTTCACAATGTGAAATATTTGCTAAAGTTACCGACAGCGTAGATGTTTCTGATATAGACTATCCTTCTTCTACAACCTATTTCGGCAGAGTATATTGCGGAGGTATAGGCGGCTTAAAGGTAAATTCGGCGGTAGAAAACAATTCTGTAGCGGACAATTCTTTAAATTGCGAAAGTCATATGTCGGGCGAATATATAATCTTTAAAAACGAACAATGGGGCTATTGATTGCAGATAAACGTTTCTCTGTTGATTAATTGAATTTATAGATTAGCGGCATTGCGTCAATATTTAAATGTTTTGAAACTATTTAGCATAAAATAATAATTAAACCAAATGAAACACCCGTGAATTACAATTATTCACGGGTGTTTGTATGTTTTTTATTTTTTTTAATATTAATAATTTTAAAGTAATATTTTAATAAATATCGTTTGATTAATTTTTTTTAAACCAATCGAATTATATTTTCTTTACTTTTATAAGAGGTAAAAGCATATCCACGTCTCTCATTTTAAAGAGATTCGTTCCCTCGGTCATCACGGCGGCGGAACCGGCGGCAACCGCAATTTTTATAACTTCATCCAACGGCTGTCCTTTTTTCAATGCGCTTATAGCCGCAGCAACCATAGAATCTCCTGCTCCTACCGTGGAAACAGCTTCCACTTCGGGGGATACGGCATAATATGTATCTACTGAATTGGTAATTACGGCACCTTCCGCTCCGAGCGACACAATAACGTTTTCCGCACCTTTAACGCACATGGTTTTTGCCGCACTGATGATATCTTCTTTTGTGTTTAAATGTATTCCTAAAGCGCTTTCCAACTCAAATTTATTCGGCTTAATCAATAAAGGATTATGCGGTAAACTATCGATTAGCTGTTTTTTTTCGCAATCTATTACGAATTTTGTTTTTGCGGGCAATAGTTTAATCAATTCTATATAAAAATTATCGTTTAACCCTTGAGGCAAACTACCGGAAAAAACCACTACGTCCGCTTTTTTGACAAGCTCTTTATACAAGGCAATAAATTCGTTGCTGTTTTGCTCGCTTACCGGCGTGCTTTTATCGTTTAATTCCGTTAGGCTTTCGGGGGTAATGATTTTAATGTTGTTCCTCAACTTACCCGAACATTGAATCAGATTAAAAGGTACGCACTCCATTGTCAATCTTTTTTGCTGAAGTCCGTCATCTTCCACAAAGTTAAAACCGGCTAATTGTGCGTCTTCTCCCAAACGTTTTAAAGCAACCGCAACGTTAACGCCTTTACCTGCGAAAGAATCGGTTTTGTTACCTATTCTATTAAGGGCCCCCACCATAAAATTATCAAGATATATGGAGGTGTCGAGCGAGGGATTAAGTGAAATACAAAGTATCATATTCTTCTCCTTTTTATAACAAATTTTGTTATATGGCAATATATAAATAAATTTATACAAAGCAAAACAATTATCAGTTTTGCTCTTTTTGTGCAGCTTCAACTATTGATTTAGTCAGTTCGGCAGGTACTTCTTCATAGCGTACAAATTCCATCGTAAAGGAGCCTCTTCCCTGCGTCATAGAGCGTAAATCGGTGGCGTATTTGGTCATTTCCGAAAAAGGAATTTCAGCGGAAACAATTTGTTCACCGTCAACCAAATCCATACCTAAAATTCTGCCTCTTCTTCTGGAAACGTCTCCCATAATGTCGCCGAGGTAATTTTCCGGAATTTTGATATTATATAAATAGATAGGCTCCAGCAATACCGGGTCGGCTTTGGAAAGTCCCTCTTTAAACGCAATGGATGCGGCAATTTTAAATGCCATTTCGGAAGAGTCCACATCGTGATAGCTTCCGTCGAAAAGCGTACATTTAAGTTTGACGACGGGATACCCCGCTAAAACGCCTTTTAGTATACATTCTCTCAAACCTTTTTCTACAGCAGGAATATACGATTTAGGAACAACACCTCCGACTACTTCGTCAACAAACTCGAAATCGGCATCGTATGAAGGTTCGAAACGTATAGCGGCATCTCCGTATTGTCCGTGACCGCCCGATTGTTTCTTATGTTTTCCTCTTGCTTCCACTTTCTTTTTAATCGTTTCCCTATATGGTATTTTGGGAGCTTTTAAAACAGCATCCGCTCCGTATTTGGATTTTAATTTTTTAACTATTATTTCCAACTGAGTTTCACCCATACCTTTTAAAAGCATTTCTCCGGTATCGGGTTCTCTTTCAATTTTAAATGTCGGATCCTCTTCCTGAAGTTTTGCTATTCCGCCGAAAACTTTATCCTCGTCTCCCTGTTTTGCCGCTGAAACAGCCATTGCTATAACCGGCTGCGGAAATTCCACCGCATCGAATTTTACCGGAGCTTTTTCGTCGCACAATGTATCTCCCGTATTGGTGTAATTCAATTTAGCTACAGCACCGATATCTCCCGCATATAGATTGTTGACGGGATCTTGTTTTTTACCTCTTAAAGCATATATTCCGCCGATTTTTTCGGTTTTGTCTTTATTGGAATTCAAAACCGTCATTCCGTTTTTTAAAATACCCGACATAACTTTAAAAAGGGACAGTCTTCCAACAAACGGGTCTGCAAGAGTTTTGAAAACATAAGCAGAAAAAGGCGCTTTATCGTCTGCAATGCCCCTCTCTGCAGGACTTGGAATCAAATCCAAAATATCGTCCATAAGATTGAATACGCCTCTGTTAAACAAGGCACTGCCCGCAATTACGGGAATAGCCGTACCTGCTTTTATACCGGCTTTTATACCTTTTATTATCTCGTCGTTTGTTAGCGGTTCTTCATTAAAGAACTTTTCCATTAACGCATCGTCGTTTGATGCGGCGACCTCGGTCATTTCCCCTTTAGCCGTTTCGTAATCGGATTTTAAAGAATCGGGGACGGGTACTTCTTTGGGACCGGCATCGGAAAACATAAAGGCTTTCCCCGTCAGCATATCGATATAGCCTTTCATCTTCTGATTTTCCATTATAGGCATTTGAAGGGGCGCTATTTTAGTAGGATAAATCTCTTTATATGCTTCTAAAGTTTTAATAAAACTTGAATTTTCTTTGTCTATTCCGTTTAAAAAAAGAATTGTGGGAATTTTATTACTCAAACAATATTTCAAAGCTTTTTCTGCGCCTACCGAAACACTGCCTTGCGCTCCGGCAACTATTACCGCCCCTGCAACTACTCTTAAAGCCGCTAACATTTCTCCTTCGAAATCGAAAAATCCCGGGACATCTATTATATTGAATTTGGTATCTTTGTAAACTGCCGAACATAAACTCATGCTTATGGAGATTTTGCGGGCTATTTCTTCTGCGTCATAATCCGAAACCGTATTTCCGTCGGAAGTTTTTCCCTGTCTGTCAATAGCTTTCATATTATAAAGCATCGCTTCGGTCAAAGTGGTTTTTCCCTCTCCGCTGTGCCCTATTATGGCAATATTCCTTATGTTGTTGGCAAAAAAATCGTTCATATGTTCTACCCCTTAAAATTATGTTTATTTGCTCGGCATTGCCGATATTTCCATACATATTGCTCGAACGGTTTTCCCTTATATCCGCCCGAGTATTATTGAACGTAAATAAAAATTAAAAAAAGTTAAAATAAAATTTAATATAATTTACATTTTTCTTTGATTCACACCATAAATAGTATTATATATTATTTAAAATAATTTTTCAATACTTTTTAAAAAATTTCGGTAAAAAAAATTAAAAAAATTAACATTTTGTTTTTTATATATAAAATACAAGCTATTAATAATTATATTTTATTAAAAAATAATAAATTAACCTTTCTCCTATCTTTATAATTTATTTATGCCGATTGTCTTAATACGGTTATAAAAAACAGAATTATATAATTTAATATTTTAACCGATGTTTTTGTTGGTTTTTATATAAAACAAAATATTTATTCATTTTATTTATAAAGATTTTGTTTGTTTTATAAAACATGATGAATTGTCAAGTTAAGTGCAACAGTTAGAGAGATTTAGTTCAAATAAATCTTGCGGAGTTTGGTAATGCAAAAC
>CASEPJ010000204.1 GCA_949289715.1 uncultured Clostridia bacterium | reverse complement strand
TGAACATTCATTTGACAGCCATATGTAATTATGTGATAAAACATTTTAAATTCCTTAAATTACATAAATTTTTTAATATGAATATTATATAATTTTTCGGCAATTTTATCAAGGTTTTTTAATAACGTAAATATTTTATTTTTTTTGAAAAATACTAATAACATGAAAAAAATGTTGCGTGCAAAAAAAATATTAAAAACATTATTTATTTCTTTTTTAATCATAGTCTTATTGTTAGGAATAAGTGCTTATATAATCACTTTACCTATCGGAAATTATAGTCTCGACGAACAAAAATTGTCTCTCTATAAACCTTCTCTAAATTTTTACGACATTAAAGAAAACAATATAACCAAAGAATTTATTTCAAACAACAATTATATAACAATCGACAAACTGCCAGCTTATGTTCCTCAAGCCTTTATAGATATTGAAGATAAAAGATTTTACAATCATAACGGCATAGATTATATAAGGATACTTTCGGCTATAAAAACAAATTTGTTAGCCGGAGAATTTTTGGAGGGTGCCTCTACCATTTCACAGCAATTAATTAAGAACACCCATTTAACAAACGAAAAAACCATTAAAAGAAAAATAAATGAAATTAGATTGACTCGATTATTAGAAAAAAAATACTCAAAATCGAAGATTTTAGAGCTTTATTTAAATGTTATATATTTCGGTATGGGTGCATACGGTATTGAAAACGCTGCAAATATTTATTTTTCCAAATCTGCTGAAAATCTTACGGTAGCCGAAACCGCTGCGCTTGTTTCAACAATAAAAGCTCCTGCAGAATACGCTCCCTCAAAATTTACTCAAAAGGCGGTATCGAGAAGAAATTCGATATTAAAAAAATTATTAAATAACAAAGTAATTGACGAAAATGAATATGAAACAGCCATAAATAACGGTTATGAATTAAATTATTCCGAAAAACAATTCGATGACTATCTAAACTGTGCTTTGGACGAAGCAAAAGAAATTTTAAACTGTAACGATTTGCAAATTAGAAATTCCAATTATAAAATTATTACCTATTTGGATTGCGATAAGCAAAATCTTTTATATAACGCATTAAACAATAAAGATTATTATATAAAAAATGATTACGGAAATTCATATGACGGCGCTGCATTATTATGCAACAATTATACCTCAGGAATTTCAGCTTATTATAAAACAAGTCCTTATTTCAATATAGAAACAAAACTTCAAAGCGGTTCTATAATTAAACCAATAGCGGTTTACGGCCCTGCTTTGGAAGATAATTTAATAACAACCTGTACTCCTATAAACGACAAAAAAATAACATTCGGAGACTATTCTCCTAATAATTATAACGATAAATATTACGGATGGGTATCCGCAAAAACCTGTTTGGCTAAATCTTTAAATATTCCGGCCGTAAGCATTTATAATTCGCTAAATAAAGATAATTTGTTAAAATACACTTCTGCAATGAATATTGACATATCGGAAGACATAAATTCTTTAAGCGTAGCCTTAGGCGGAGTGAAAAACGGTTTTTCCATTAAAGACTTAACAGCTGCCTATTCGATGTTTGCAAATGAAGGTAATTACAATAATTTACATTTCGTAAAAGAAATTAGAGATAAAAATAATAATATAATATATTCGCACACTCAAGAAAACAAACCCGTATTTTCACCGGAAACAACATTTTTACTTACAGATATGTTGCAAGAATGTGCAAAAACAGGTACTGCAAAAAAATTAGATATAAAAGATATTGCCTCTAAAACCGGTACTGCAGGAGACGAAACGGGAAATACAAGTGCATGGAATATAAGTTATTCAAAAAATTATACCCTATCGGTCTGGCTCGGAAACTGTATAGGCGGTGAAAAAAACAATTTACCGTTATCTGTAACGGGAGGAAATCAATCTACTTTAATGGTATCTGAAATTTTTAAACAAATTAAAGATATTGACACTCACTTTAAAAAACCAGAAGGAATAATAAAATTAGATATTGATAAGATTGCTTACGAAAATGAACATAAATTGCTTTTATCAAATGAATTTATCGATGAGAATGAAAAAATAAGTTTTTATTTTAACAAAAAAAATATACCGAGCGGAATCAGTGAAAGAAACATAGAAATTAATGAACCCGAAATATACTTTGATTTTGAAAATAATATTCCCAAAATCGAAATAAAAGGAGAAAAAAACATTAAATATACCTTAATAAATATAACTTCCGAACAAACATTATTGGAAAACAAAAAAATCGACGGCAGTTTAAAAATTTATGATGAATCCGCAATATACGGAAAAATTAATCACTATAAAATTATATTAATAAACGGAAATTTCAAAAAAGAATATGAATTCAAAATTTTAATGCCCTTTGATTTTACTCCAAATAAGCCGGATAAAAAACCAAACGATGCAAAAAACGATGATTGGTGGTGGATGTTTTAGTTTTCAAATAGCGCTTTTTAGAATTGCTAATTACTTTTAATTAATTTAAATAAAAAAACTTTTATTCAATTACTTTATTTAAATTAATTTAATAAGTAAGAAATTTGATAAATTCAATTAACATTATCATAAAGCAAAATGGCTTGCCGTCATTAATTAATAATTATCTATAAAAAAGACCATATGACAAAAAAATCATACGGTCTTATTGT
>CASEPJ010000203.1 GCA_949289715.1 uncultured Clostridia bacterium | reverse complement strand
TTTTTTATGTAAAACCTGAAGTTATTTATTTAGACACAGAAATAAAGGGTAAATCTATTTTGTTGGCAAATCATTGTGCCAAAAAAGGCCCTTTAGTGTATGAATTGTTTTTACCTTTTCATGCTTGTTGGGGTGCACACGAAATGTTCGGTAATTATTCATCGAGATTTCATTATTTAAGAGATGTATATTATATGCAAAAAAAGGGAAAGGGGAAGTTTTCATCCACACTTATTTCTTTGTTTGAAGCTATATTTTCACCGTTGGTTTATAAGGGAATGAAGTGTATGCCCACATTTACCGATTCAAGAATGGTGAATACCATATTAAACAGTAAAAAAGTGTTGGATGCCGATATTCCCGTTCTGATTTTTCCCGAAAATTCAAATGAAGGATATAAAGATGTTTTAACCGAGTTTTATTCCGGATTTGTAATTTTGGCAGACCAATATTTTAAAAGGACGGGAGTGGATTTACCAGTTTATCCCGTGTACTATTATGCAAAGAGTAAAAAATTATTTGTTGGTAAACCGCAATTTATTCAGGAACTTTTCAATAAAGGTTTAGATCGAAATGCTTTGGCAGAGCATTTCAAAAATGAAGTAAATAATCTTTATTTAAATTATTTAAATAGCCTTTCTTAAAACTGTTTTAAAATGAAATTGTTTTAATATTTAATTATTTAAAATTTTATTAACAAATTTTTATCAATGCGCTGAAATCAAACGAAGAGATATTAAAATTTATTTTTTATATTCGCCCGTAAACAATGTTTGTTTACGGGCGAATATTGATTTATTTTAATGCAGTTAAGCGATAATCTATGCGATCTTTTTTAATAAAATCGACGAAAAATGATTTTTAAGTTATTTTTTTTCTTTTAACAATCTTTTATAAGTTTTAAAGGAAGTTTCTGCAAATTCAGTAATTGAAGCTTTTTTTTCAAATCCCATTACACCGGTATAAACTAAATCGTTTAAAGGTATAAGTAAATGATTTGGTAATAGAGAATACCCGTTTAAAGCGCCTAAAATTGACCCTACGGTTGCTCCGTTACAATCGGTGTCGAAACCAAAATTGACGGCAAGGGCAATGCCTTTAAAATAATTTCCTTTACTTCTTACAAGAGAGGCAACAACAGCTGCAAGATTATTGATTGAATGAACCCAATTATATTTTTCAAATGTTTGCCATATTTTATTCATCATTTCCTCGTCGGAGGTTTTTTCCTTTGCTATATCTAAAGCTTTGAGTACAGCCTCATATGCCCTTGATTTTTTAGGTATATAGCTTAATGCCGTTTCTATAAGTTTGTCTATATCTTTTTCCACAAAAGCAGAGGAGATTAAAGCAGCTATAAACATTGGAGAATAAATACCGTTTTTGGTGTGGGAAAAACAAGCATCCTGATATGCCGCTTCGACGGCTTTTTCGGGTCTTCCTGCAAAAGCATAAGCAAAAGCATCTACTCTTATAGCCGCACCTATCCATTCTCTGAAAGGATTATGGTGGGAATGATTATAATTTATAAGTTCTTTCCAATTGTCGGGTCTTTTATCGTCGGTGAAGGGGTAAAGCGTTGTAAAGTTTTCATAAGCGATTGTTTCCGCCGTACATAAAGCTCTGTAAGGCAAATGAGAATGCCAATATAATCCGGTATCCCACGAGGTAAAGTCATAACCTTTTTCGTCAATGATTTTCATACCCAATACCGTGTATTGAACATCATCGTCTTGCGCCATGAAGTTGATATTGCCCAACGTGCAATTGTTAGTAAAAGGATTTAACGCCAACCCGTTTTTTTCGGCAGTTGAATGGGGCGGAGCATAATTTGAAATAGGATAAGCATTTGCGCCTTTAAACCACTCCGTGACGTTTTGGCAACCGTATTTACCGTTATATGATGTTACATAATAACCGCACTCAAAAGGTTTTCCTAACGTGCAGCCTATAAACCGGCCGAACCATGCGCCTTTCATTTTATCTAAAATAATTTCGTCGTTTAAGGTTTCTAAATCCGATTTTAAAGATATTGGATTTGCCGCTTTCATAATATCTTCAAAAGTTTCCGGTTCGGTATATTTATAATCGGGATCTTTTTTTAAATATGCTAAAGAATTATAAAAATCATCGAATTCGCTTTCTTTTAAATTTTTATATTTTGCTTCCGCTTCGTCGGTTATGTAACCTTCCTCTTTTAACTGTATTAATTCGTAAAAGAGTAAATCTTTTTTTGTAGTCCACATAGTTTTATCCCCTGAATTTTAATATTTTAATGAATATATAATATTAAAAAAATATAAAAACGTCAAGGAAAAATTATAAAAAATGTTTAATATTTTTGTTATACTTTTAAAATAATTATTTTTTATAATTTTTGTAAATATTGTTTTTTAAATATAAATTTATCAATAAATTTCCGTTTTAGTTTTTGGTAAATTTATTAAAATTAGATTAATATAATTAAAAGCTATTAAATCCGGTTGAATTTTTTGGCAAATTTTAAATTAGTATTTGCGGCGAAAAAAATTAGTATTAAAAATTATATTTCGGAAATTACATTTTTTGTAATTTATTAAAAATAAAATTATCATTTTAACAAAAAAGAAAAAACTGTTTACTTTTTTTTGATAAAATTGTATAATATTTATGTTAATTTAACATTTCGGAAAAATTTTTGCCGGTTTGTAAATTTTAATCTAAATTTTGCCGGCATTTGTTTTTTTAAATTGTGTTATTTAAATTTAATAAAAAAATTGAATTTAAATAAAAATACAGAAATTTTATTATGGATTAACCATTGTTTTTAAGGAGGAAAGTTTTATGACGGAAATAGACAAAATAAATAAAGAGCGCATAACTCCGCAGGATTTTGTCGCATTGATAGAAATTCCCAAAGGAAGCAAAAACAAATACGAGTTGGATAAAGAAACAGGTTATATGACTTTAGACAGAGTGCTTTATACTTCCACACATTATCCGGCCAATTATGGGCTTATTCCGAGGACGTTGGCAGCGGACGGAGACCATTTGGACGTATTGGTTTTATGCAGTGAAAAAATCGAAACAAATTGTTTGGTCAGGTGTTACCCTATAGGTATGATCGTTATGACCGACCAAAATTATTTGGACGAAAAAATAATTGCCGTACCTTTTAGCGATCCGGAATTTAACAGTTATAAAGATATTGAAGATTTACCTAAACATGTAGTACAGGAGATGGCTCACTTTTTCGGAGTCTATAAGGAGCTTGAAGGTAAAGTAACCGCTGTGCAAACTATAAAAAATGCAAAAGAAGCAAAATTAACCATTGCCGAATATATGAAAAGTTTTGAGGACAATAACTAAATAAAAAAACCGCTTGTAAGC
>CASEPJ010000202.1 GCA_949289715.1 uncultured Clostridia bacterium | reverse complement strand
TGAATTCACCCTCTTGTTTATCAGTCAAAATATTTAAATTATCAACAAAAGACAATTTACCATAATAATCTATCGAAGCATAGGCATAATTAACATTAAATATTAAACAAATAAAAATAATAGAAATAAAAATTAAAAAGATATTTATTTTAAATGTGCGTTATTTATAGAATTATTTACCATACAAACATCTTAATAATTAATAATTTTACGTTTTAAACAATTCAAAAAAATTCATTGAAATTACACCTCCCTCACTCATACATTTTTTAAAATATTATATTTCTCTTGTATTATATTTGAATTATATCAAAACAAAATAAAAATGTCAATACCTATTTTTAATTTTGCTCTGTTAGCAAATCGAGTAGATGTATATTGCTTGAAAAACTATGCTGATAACGGCGTTGAATATTTGCTTTCGCCAAATAGCATATTAAAAATTGCAGGCAGGCAGCCGAATTTGCATTGTCTTTTGTCTTGACCTATCCTATACTGTTTCGCTTTTCTGCTCTTTTCGCTAATATTGCCTAATTTTTTAAAATTTTTTAATATACAGAATCTTTAAAATTTAAAACTTCTTTTAATATTTTCCTAATACAAATATTATTTTTCGGCTATTCTAAAAAAATACTTTAAATATATAATAAATTTCCGGCGGAAAACAATATTATATTTTGCGGCATTTAAATTTTCTGCCGGCATTTCCGGTCTGCTTTACGCTTCCGTATATAAAGCACTTTGAGATTTACATTAATATAAACTTTCTCCGCTGTAAGAGCCGTATTTTCAAAAGATTATTATATTAATATAAAAATGATTTTTATCTGCACATTCCTCAAACGTCGCTGCTGAAGCGGCAGACTAAAGTTATTCCTAATTTATATAAATATTAATAAAAATGTTAAAATGTTTTTAATTAGAATTTAAAATAAAATTTATTTTCAACTTTGCATAATTGTACCGGCAATTTAACAGCTGTAAAAATTCTGCTTATTTATATATTCATAATTTCAGCAATTGAAGACAATGACCATCATTTTAAAACAAAAGAGCAAACCTTTTACGGTCTGCTCTTGAATTTTTATTTATCGGATTTTTATGCTCTGTCAACCTTAGCCATGTAGCAAATAAGATCAACAACCTTATTGGAATAACCCCATTCGTTATCGTACCAGGATACGAGTTTAACGAAATTATCCGACAAAGCGATACCTGCTTTTGCATCGAAAATTGATGTTCTGGAATCTCCGATAAAATCGGAAGAAACTACATCGTCTTCGGTGTAACCCAAAATACCTTTCATCTTGGTTTCGGAAGCAAGTTTAACTGCAGCTTTAATTTCTTCGTATGTTGCTTTCTTCTTCAAACGACAAGTAAGATCTACAACGGAAACATCGAGAGTGGGAACTCTGAATGCCATACCGGTAAGTTTTCCGTCCAATTTAGGAATAACTTTGCCAACGGCTTTAGCTGCACCCGTTGAGGAAGGAATGATGTTGCCTGAAGCTGCTCTGCCGCCTCTCCAATCTTTTTTGGAAGGACCGTCAACAGTTTTTTGAGTAGCGGTTGTGGAGTGAACGGTTGTCATTAAACCTTCTACTATACCGAATTTATCGTTTATAACTTTCGCCAAAGGAGCAAGACAGTTTGTAGTACAAGAAGCATTTGAAACAATGTTCATATCTTTTGTATATGTTTTGTTGTTAACGCCCATAACGAACATGGGAGCATCTTTTGAAGGAGCGGAAATAATAACTTTTTTAGCGCCGCCTTTAAAGTGTGCGCAAGCCTTGTCCATAGTGGTGAAAACGCCTGTAGATTCTACAACATATTCAGCTCCGCAAGAAGCCCAATTAATATCTGCCGGATCTTTTTCCGCAAATACGGAAATTTCTTTACCGTTAACTACGAGTTTTCCGTTTGCAATGTCGATAGTTCCTTTGAACTGTCCGTGTATGGAATCGTATTGAAGCATATACTTCATATATTCCAAATCAATGAAAGGATCGTTAATTCCGGTAACTTGAACTTTGGGATTATTAACTGAAGCTCTGAAAACCAATCTGCCGATACGACCAAAGCCGTTGATACCGATTTTAATTACATTTGCTGCCATAAATAAATTGACCTCCGAAATTTATTAAAATTACTCTATTATTTTAATCTAAAATATATAAAATGTAAAGTAAAAACAGGCAAATTTGCACTTTTTTTAATTTTTATTTCAATAAAATCCTATAAATAATATTTATTATCAACAAAGAAATTTTAAAAATAAATAATTTTATTGAACAATAAATTTAACATAAATATTTTAATAACCATTTACAATAATAGAACTGTATATTTATTAAAATTTTTAATGTAATTTTTATAAAAACAGTTAATTTGAATAAAGATTTATTTATTTTTTATAAAAAAATATTTTTGTAAGCACCTTGCAAAGCGTTTAAATTTATGATAAAATAGAAATAATTAACAATGTTGAATTATCAGAGGTATTTAATATGAAAGCGTTAAAAAAAATCGGCATTATTTATTCTATACTATATGCAGTTATTATTGTTTTTGCCGCCTTTTTTCTTATTGCTGCAATTTTTGACGCAAAAAATCCCGATCCGACTACAGGTTCTGGAATGGAAGCCATTGTCCAAGCTTTCGGATTTGCTCTTGCTTCTGCGGTTATATGGATATTAATTATCGTATTTATGATACCCTCCCTTTTATTTAGCACGGCAGGTTTTATTTTAGCCGTAGTTACAATAATAAAAAGCTATAAATTGAATTTAAGAAAATCGGGAGTTATATTTTATTTGATTTATAACAGCGTTTTTCTCATATTCGGTTCGATAATGTGCATAGCCTTAAAAAATTTAGCCCTCGCACTGATTTTTATTACTATATTTACTGCCGCTTTAGTCTGCCATATATTAGCAGTCGTAAACTTTTCAAAGGAGAAAAACTTAGATACTAAAATTCCCGAAAAATATTAATTTAAAATTTTATAAATATAACTTAATAAATAAGACACAAAAAAATATCTTTGCAAAAACAAAGATATTTTTTGTGTTATTTTCCTGTAGAGCCAAATCCTCCCTCCCCTCTGCTCGTTTGATTTAATTCGTCACATTCAAAAAAAATTGCTTTGATATAAGGCAGTATTACTAATTGAGCTATTCTCTCGCCGGGTGAAACCGTTTGAGTTTCTAAGGAGTGATTGTGAAGCGAAACTTTAATTTCTCCTCTGTAATCGCTGTCTATAACTCCCACTTTATTGGCAGGAGCCAAGCCTTTTTTTAAAGACAATCCGCTCCTGGCAAATACGAAAGCAGCATATCCTTGTGGAATTTCAATAGCTATACCCGTATTAATAAGAACGGTTTTGCCCGATTCTATTTCCAAAGGAAAATCGTTCACATAGCATAAATCCGCCCCTGCAGAATTTTCGGTAGCATAGGAGGGAATTATTGCATTTTTATTTAGTTTTTTTAATTTGATTTTAATTTCCATATTTTACTGTTTATTTTTTTATCTTAAATTACAATAAATTATAATTTATCAAAACATTAACACGATACGAAAAAAGATTTAAAAAAAGGTTTTCGATAACCTTTTTTTAAACAAAACATATAATAATTAAATTAACAATTTAAAAAATATTAATAATTAACCTTTCTTACTTCAAAAAAGCTTTGAGGATGGCTACATACGGGGCAAATATCCGGTGCTTTTTTACCTATCACCAAATGGCCGCAGTTTCTGCATTCCCACATAACTTCTTCCGATTTTTCGAAAACTTTTTTCATTTCAACATTGTTTAAAAGTGCTCTGTAACGGTCTTCGTGCGATTTTTCGATTTTTGCAACCATTTTAAATTTAGCGGCAAGATCTTTAAAACCTTCTTCTTCGGCTTCTTTGGCAAAGGTTTCATACATATCCGTCCATTCGTAATTTTCACCTTCTGCGGCATGAAGCAAATTGGTAGCGGTATCTCCCAATTCTCCCAACGCTTTAAACCATAATTTTGCATGTTCTTTTTCGTTGTCTGCGGTTTTGGTAAAAATTTCCGAAATCTGTTCGTAACCTTCTTTTTTTGCAACACTCGCAAAATAAGTATATTTGTTTCTAGCTTGAGACTCTCCTGCAAAAGCCGCCATTAAATTTTTTTCTGTTTTACTACCCTTTAATTCCATAAATAACCTCCTGTATCCCTGCCGGGAAATTCTCTATTCAGTTTAACAAAATTTTATAATAAAGTCAACAGCTTTCACTTAATTCATTCGCTATTTCAATTTTATTCATTTAGAAATCCTGTTTTACGCTTAATTTTAAGTTTATTGTTTCTTTCGAAGAATTAATATTTATTTCGCTTTCAAAAGGATAATCTTTATTTCTGAAAATTTCCAAATTTAGTATTTTATTGCCGAATTTTAAATTTTTTAAAACGACTTTATTCATTTTGTGCGGTAAAAAGGGTTTTATAACAAGTTTATTTCCCGTAAAATTAAGTCCGCAAATGCCGTAATATATCATAGCCAGGTATGCCGTTGCGCTCCAAGTTTGGCAGCGTGCCGAAGACCACAGTAAGAACTGCTTGTAACAGGATGTTTCTTCCTGCAATCCGCCGTAAATCTCCCCTGTTAAAGGATGATATATTTCGCTGAATTGCATATCTCTAACCGCTTTTTCGGTAAGCCAAAAAAATTCATTTTCGAAATACTGGGTCTTTCCTTCGCTTAAGGCAGCAAGCGCAAAAAAACCTTGAACGTGCGGCCATACCGTCCCGGAGTGTCTTCCGAAGCCTCCGTAATTTAAATAGCGTTTGAAGGAAGGATAAACGCAGGCAATGCCGTTTGGCGTTATATTTATATTTTCGAATATCTTATTTTTTTTGATATTGTCCGCAATATCGAAAAGCAATAAAAAGGATATTCCAAGCCCTTCCTGATAATCACATTCGCCTGCCAGATAATCGAAAGAACCTTTTTTTTCGTTCCAAAAATTTACGTTGATTGCTTTTTTTAAATCATCCGCTTTTTTTTCATAATCAGCATAAGGCTTATTTGCGATTTTGCATATTTCGGCAAAAATTCTATATGCTTCATAATACACACAATTTGTCGAAAGCGCAAACATAGGCAAACCGAAACCTACCGGAAATCTTTCTTTCGGATGATTGTCCTGCCATGCCCATACACGAGGGTCTTTATTTTCATTGGTATATTTATCGGGATAAGCTGCAACTCCGTCCCCGTAAACTGCCGCACCTCTGAAAAGATTTTTTTCTTTATCAAATTCGGTGTCTTCGAAATATTTTAGCGAATTTTTAATTGCTTCAAACATAACATCGAAAAATTCCTCATCCAACGTTACTTTGTAATAATGATAAGCCCCAATAGTCCATATAATGGCATCCCAATATTGTCCGCCTATTCTTATGCCGCCGTTTTCTTTAATTAATACCGACAGCAACGTATTTTTTGATACTTCCGGCGACAGTAATGCCATTGCATTCCATACGTTTATGGCAGTATCTCTAGTCCAAGGCGTATCATAATCCAATCCTGCCATAAGACATGGTTTTTCTTTTTTTAACAATCCGTCTTTAAAAGGCAAAATATTTTCAAATACAGTTCCTACAGCAAGGCGGTACGATTCGTTTACAATATTTAAATCACACACAAAAGAAGTGAAATTTTCCATTAATTTATCTCCTCATATTTAATTTTTTCTTTAAGTTTTATTTCTTTAGAAGATGCGGCAGCCAAACATTCGTATTCACCGTAAGCTTCTTTCCACCTACAATTCAAATCGTCGTAAAAAGTAAAATCGTCTTTACTTAGAATAAACTCAAAATCTACGCATTCCCCCGATTTTATCATTTTTTTATCGAATGCCTTTAATTCTTTTAATGGTCTGGTAACTATAGGATTCAGCTGAGAAAGATAAATTTGTACCGTTTCTTTACCGTCATATGCACCTGCATTTTTAACATTCAAACTAATGCTCACAGTGCCGTCTTTATTAAGATTATTTTCTATCTTTAAATTAGAATAAACAAATTTCGTGTAAGATAATCCGTGGCCGAATGGAAAAAGCGGTTCGATATTGAACTTGTCGTAAAAACGGTAACCAACCATCAACCCTTCTTTATAAGGAACGATAAGGTTTTCTCCCGGATAAGTTTTCATTGCAGGTATTTCCTCTAAATTGTTGGGATAGCTTTCAGCAAGTTTACCCGAAGGATTTACCTCCCCGAAGATAATTCTTGCAAGTGCCTTGCCCAATCCTCTGCCCGAGAAATTTGTTTGCAATATTGCGGGAGCATTATTTTTCCAAGGCATTGCAACGGGCGCACCGGTATTTAAAACCACTACCGTATTTTTATTTATACCCGAGGCAAACCTTATTATTTCGTTCATATACGATGGAAGATTAATATCGTTTCTGTCAAAAGCTTCCGACTCAACCCCGAATTCGTTGCCGGCAAAAATAATAACCGCATCCGCTTTTGAACACAACGAATATAATTTAGTTCCGATAATATTGATTGTATTAACGCATGGCAAAGTAAAATTTGCACCTGGATATATAAATTCAACATTATTATTGCATATATCTTTAAACTCTTTTAAAGGAGAGGTGGATGCATCGTTAACAAAAGAACTGCCATCCCCTTGAATAACCGGATTTTCCGCCTGATAACCTATTACAACGATTTTACCTTCTTTTTTTAAAGGTAACACGTTTTCGTTTTTCAATAAAACCATCGATTCTTCCGCAGCTTTTAGGGCAATTTCATTGTTGTCTGCTCTATTAAAATTATCATTTTTTTCTTCACTGCAGGTGCGGTCAATAAGTTTTAATATTCGCTCTACAGCTTTGTCTATATCGAAGTCGCTAATTTTTCCTTCATTATATGCTTTTTCTAAATTTTCAATATCATTTTGCATATGCGGCATGGCAATATCTATCCCGGCTTTCAAAGATTTTACATGGTTTCTCACGGCACCCCAGTCCGAAACCACTGCACCGTCGAATCCCCATTCGTTTCTCAAAACATCCGTTAAAAGATATTTGCTTTCTGATGTATATTCACCGTTAATTTTATTATAGGAACACATTACACAATAAGGTTTGCCTTTTTTTACCGCTCTTTCAAAACCGTCAAGATAAATTTCTCTTAATGTCCTTTTATCGACTTCTGCACTGACAAAATGCCTGTTGCATTCCTGATTGTTCAAAGCAAAATGCTTTAACGTGGGCGAAATATTTTGCTTTTGAAGTCCTTTTATATAAGCTGCGCCGAATTCCCCAGAAACTACGGGATCTTCGGAAAAATATTCGAAATTTCTGCCGCATATCGGTATTCTTTTTATATTAATTCCCGGGGCGTTTAACGCCTGCCTTTTATTTATTTTAGTTTCTTTACCCATTGCCTCGGCTACTTCTTCAGCCAATTTTATATTCCAAGTGCAAGCCATTGCCGACGGCGTAGGAAAACATGTAGCCGGAGCGGTTTTATATTCGTCCGGTTTTTCGTTAACCATTTTTCTTACTCCCTGCGGACCGTCCACGAACAAAAAAGGAGGTATGTTAAGTCTTTCAACTCCGCTATTTCCCCAATTATCTTTACCGCAAATCAACCCCAATTTATCTTGCAAGGTAAGCTGCTTTAAAATTTTTTTAATATCCATATTCTGCCCCAATTAAAATATAATTTAATATGAATTTATAATAAAATGTTTTTTATTAAAAGTCAAATAAAAACTTTTAATTTTTGCTTCAAAAAATTTTTCATAAAATTCATTGTTTATTCATAAAAATTTGCTTATAATTTAAAATTATTAAAACTAAAGTTTGAAAATTGAAAAACAAATTAAGCAATAATTGCATGAAAAATTCAATTAAACAATTACCGCTATTTAGGTTGTTTAAAAAAATTTTTTTAAAAATATTATAAAGA
>CASEPJ010000201.1 GCA_949289715.1 uncultured Clostridia bacterium | reverse complement strand
ATAAAAAAACCGCTTTTAAGCGGTTTTTTTATTTTAAATTATTTTATTACATTTTTTGAGAAATTTTTTTGTTTTATAAAAATATTATTTATTAGCTCGTAAAAAATTATTTTTAAAATAGTTTGAAATAAATTGATTGATTTTTATAGCAATAAATTAATTTTTATAAACTAATTTTTAAACGACACATTTTTATTTGTTTTATGTTTTTATAATTTTATAATCAAATTTTTATTGATTTTATAGACGAAAATCCCTTTATAACTCCCCGTAGATGTTTATAAAACGCCGTAAAAACGGCTTAAATAAGGATTTTTGCATTATGTCGTATATCTTTTAAATTTATTATATGGTGGCTTTGCAAAGTTATACACCGTTTTGCACGGCAAACATTAAATTTGTTGTGATTTTTAGTGCTTTGAAGTGCAAAAAGTCATATTTACAAGTATTTTTGCGGTTCAATGCTTTTTAGTAGAAACAAATACGATTTTTATAAATTAATTAAAATTAATTAGAAATTTATTGAAACTAATTTTTTTTAATCAATATTTGAATTGCCGATAAAGCAGGCATATTATTTAACGGTGATAGTAAAAGCGTTTTGGTATGTTTTCCCCTTTTCGAGATGAATCATATCTCTTTTTGAAGATAAATCGTCTATTTCTCCATCGTAGGCGGGTACGGAATACCAAGGTTCTATGCAAATATACGGTGCATCCGAATGCGGTTTATGCCACAAACCCAAATAATTCATATCCGGATATTCTAAGGTAACGGATTTATTCGAAACAGAGGATTTAAGAGTTATTTTTTTACACATATCCTGTAATATGATTGCATCGTTATCGAATAAATCATGCTTTAAATGCAGAATTTTTCCCTTTTCCAAAGCAAAGGGGAGTGTTTCTCTCGTTGTATAGCAAGTCGGACTCATAACTATTGATTTTGCCTGTTTTTCGCATGCAAATTCAAGATAATAGTCTTCGAAAGTGCCGTTATTGTCTAACGGAACATTGAAACCAGGATGACCTCCTACGGCGAAAGGCATTGTTTCTTCTCCGTTGTTTTTAACAATAAAGAGGGTTTTGACGGATGTGTTTTCCAAAATATAAGTAATGGTTAAGTCAAAATCGAAAGGATACATTTTAATTGTATTTTCATTTGCTTTGAGATTAAATGATATACTGTCTGATTTTTGATTAATAACATTTAACGGCGTTTTTCTGGTAAAACCGTGGAGGTTCATTTCGTAAGTTTTGCCTTTATATGTATATTTACCTTCGGTTAATCTGCCGCATATGGGGAAGAGATTATAGGCTCTGCCGCTCCAATATTCCGCATTTCCCTGCCAAAGATATTGGGTGCCGTCTTCCTTTAATTTAATTGACATTAATTCTGCGCCTACATTTGAAATTTCCACTTCTATAAATTTGTTTTCAATAGTATATAACATAGTTAACTCCTTTAAAATTAATCTAATGAACTGTCAATTATCAATAAAATACCGTTTTTTACCGAAATTTCGGCGGGGTGTCCTATAAATTCATTGCTTACTCCGAGCGGAGTATCGGATTTTAAAACGGAATCGTACAAATTGTATTTTAAACCTTTTATAAAAACACCGGTAGAAATTTCGGTAAGCGAAAAAACGGAAATATATCCTTTATCTTTTGCATTAAACGTTACTTTATCGTTTTTAATTGCCGTTGCCGTAAAATTTTTACCGAATAAATTATTTTCAACGTCTTTTTCGGCAAGATATTTTAGTAACTGCAAATTTGCGATTGTGTGGTCGAATCTTCCCCCGGTGCCGCCGTAAATATCGATTTTTTTGCAGCCGTTTTCATATGCAAGTTCAATTGCAATTTGCATATCCGCCTCGTTTTTTTCGCTAGGATAAATAATTTTATTTTTATCTTCCGGCAAAAAACCCAGAGAGTCGAAATCCCCCAAAATTATATCGGGAGCGATATTTTCTTTTTTTAAGCGAGCATATCCACCGTCTGCGGCAATTATATAATCGTAATTTTCAACGGAATTTTTAAAAGGAACATATTCGCCCGCACCGACTATAAGACAATTTTTTTTCATACTTTATAATATAATGTTAGCATTTTTAATAACAATAGTCAACAAACTTTAACAAAGATTATAAATGTTAAAAATTATAAAATTTAATCAAAATTTGATTTATTTTTTTTATAAAAAAATTAAAAAAATGTTCAAATTGTTGCAATTGCAACTGCAATAATTATGTTTTTATATTATAATTTAATTAACAAAATACAATTAAGCGAGGTAAATAATTATGAAAAAATTTGTTTGTTCGGTTTGCGGTTATGTTTACGAAGGAGATTCGGCACCCGAATTCTGTCCTCAATGTAAAGCGCCGAAATCAAAATTTCAGGAAATGAGCGGGGACAAGACCTGGGCTGCTGAACATGTTTTAGGCGTTGCCAAAGGCGTTGACGAAGATATAATTAAGGATTTAAGAGCTAATTTTGACGGAGAATGCTGCGAAGTTGGTATGTATCTTGCAATGGCAAGGGTAGCTCATAGAGAAGGATACCCTGAAATCGGTTTATATTGGGAAAAAGCAGCTTACGAAGAAGCAGAACATGCAGCAAAATTCGCAGAACTTTTAGGAGAAAAATTGGCCGATTCTACAAAGGAAAATCTTAAAATGAGAGTCGAAGCGGAAAACGGAGCTACTATGGGCAAAAACGAATTGGCTAAAAAGGCAAAAGCTTTGGGACTGGATGCTATTCACGATACCGTTCACGAAATGGCTAGAGACGAAGCTCGTCACGGAAAAGCATTTGAAGGTTTGCTCAATCGGTATTTTAAATAAATCAACTTTTTTGTAAAATATTAGGGAGTATACTATCTTTTAGGTGACATACTTCATTTTTATTAGGAGGGATTTTTATGGCTGATTACAGTGCTTGTGGAATTGATTGCGATATTTGCAGATTAAAAACGGAACATAAATGCAAAGGGTGCAAAACCATTCAGGGAAAAGTCTTTTGGGGAGATTGTGAATTGTACCAATGCAATCAAAGCAAAAACCAATTTCATTGTGGACAATGTGCGGAATTCCCATGTGACAAGTTAAAGGAATGGGCATCTTCTGAAAATCCAGAAAGAATTGATAATTTGAGGAATTTGTAATTGAATTTTAGTGTGAGTCAATTGTGAGGTTGTTTAAAAATTACGCTGTTATTTGATTTTTTCCTTTTTTTCTGTAACGAAGTACATCACGGCAAAGCTTTTGAAGGACTTTTAAACAGACATTTTAAATAATTTATAGAATAACAAAAATTTTAATTTTTATTAAAATATGCTATTAAAAAATAGCATATTTTTTTAAATCGTGTAGAAAACTGCCGATATAGTGTTTGCAGAATCGACTGTTGTATTTGAAAAATAAAAAATAATTGTAAAAAATTTAAAAGAATTGCCTACAAAATTTTTGGAGAGATTGCAAACTTTATTTTGTAATAAAGTAAAAGTAATCTCATGGCAGTCAATGAGCTGATTTATTCTTCAATGATTTAAAAGAATGGGCTGCTTTATAAAATTCGGAATAATAGATAAAATTAAAAAATTTTTTAAAGATTAAGATGTTTTAATTATTTTTTTTTGATAATATAGTTTAAAATATTTTTGAAGAATATGTTTTTTTAATTTCAATTATTTAAATTATTAGAAGTTTTATAAAAGAATTTTAACATTTAGTTTACGATTAACTATAAATAGACTAAAATTAACTTTCGAATTTTTTTAAGAAAAATTTTTATAGTTTAAAATTGCCTAAAAAATTATAAATATTTTATAAAAGAGAGTACTTTAAATGTAAAATTTAAAATTTAATTATAAAAACAGTTTTAGATTATAAAATCTGTTTTCTCGTGTTAAATTTGTTTTTTTATAACGGCAGGAGTGCCCGCCGCAAGAACATTATTTGGGATATTTTGTGTTACTGTTGAGCCTGCGGCAATAATACAGTTATTACCTATATTTAAATTGTTTATAATGCAAGAACCTATTCCAACCCAGGTTTTTGTGCCTATTTTAACATTTCCCGCTATTGAGCAATTGGGTGATATATGAACTCCGTCATCTAATTTACAGTCGTGTTCTATAACTGCAGAAGTGTTAATTATGTTTGAAATGCCGATTTCCGCAAAAGTATTAACCACTGCATTTACACAGATTATACTTCCTTTTCCTATTTTTGCATATGGACTGACATAAGCCATGGGATGAATTAAAGTTGCAAGATTGAAGCCTAATTTCATAAAAAAAACAGATTTTTCGAGTCTTATTGCATTATTTCCTATGGCTATAAAAATGTCAGGATATTCTTTTTGTAAAGCAGAGTAGTCTTTAGGGTCATCGTTAAATACGAGTGCATCGAAAAAAGGCGGAGAGTCGGGTAATGTGTCTGCCATAAACGCTATTTTTTTATAGTTGTCTAAAAATTGAGCACAATCGTATGCGATTTTTCCCTGTCCGCCGCAGCCGAGTATCAGTAAACCCTTTTTCATAATTTTTCCTTTAAATAATTTTTTTTAGTATAGCATAAATTATAATTCAATGTCAAACGATATTTTTTTATAGCTTTAGTACTGTTTTTAAAATAATTCGACTTTATAATTAATTATTAAAATTTTTAATTAAATAAGTTAAAAACATTATATACTATGTTTTAAAATTTAATTAATTTTTAAAAATTTATTTAAATGAAAAATTTTTTTTAAAAAGTCTAATTTCGGAAAAATTGAAAAAAAGATACCTTATTTCACAATAAAATTATTATCGGTAAAGCAATAAGGTATCTTTTTGTTTTATTTTGTTTTAGATGATATTTTATTTATAATGTTGCAGAATCTTTTAATTTCATCGGTTGTATTGACAAAACTTAAAGATGCCCTAACAGCACCCGTGTTTTCAGTATGCAAATATTTATGGGCTAAAGGAGCGCAATGTAAACCGCTTCTTACCGCTACATCGTATTCCGAATTTAAAATATCGGCAACTGTTTCAGAGGGTGTGTTATTAAGATTAAACGAAATTATCCCGTTCATTGAAGAGGAAGGGGTGTAATTTATCAAGCCGTGAATATTCATTAAATTATTATAAAGCAATTTTGTTAAATATTCGATTTGTTCCTCTATAAAATCATTGTTTCTTGTCATGTAATCTATTGCCGCATTTAATCCTGCTATGGCGGGTAAATTTAACGTGCCCGACTCTAAACTTTCGGGGGGAGTAAAAGGCTGCGTAAGAGTTTCGCTGGAAGTGCCGGTGCCTCCGAAAATCAAAGGAGAGGGTAAATTATTTTTACAGGCTAATACACCTATTCCCTGTGGACCGTGCAATCCTTTATGACCGGCCAGTGCTACCATATCCAAATTGTTTTTCATATCGATTTTTTTTATTCCGCCGCTTTGAGCGGCATCTACTAGAAAACGTATATTATGTCTTTTTGCGATTTTACCTATTTCCTCTATAGGATTTTTTGTTCCGCAGACATTAGTCATATGTGCCGTTATTATCAGCGAAGTATTGCTGCAAATTGCCTTTTCTACCGATTCGGGAGTTATTATTTTGTCTTTTCCCGTTGGATTTAACAGAGTTATAGTTAAATCTAATTCCTTTTGTTTTTCAAAAAGCGGACGTAATACGGAATTATGTTCCATAACGTCCGTAATTATATGGTCGCCTTTTTTTATTGTTCCTAATATTGCAAGATTTAAAGCGGCGGTGCAGTTACTTGTGAAAATTATATTTTCGGGTTTATCGAGATTTAAAAAACGTGCCATTTT
>CASEPJ010000200.1 GCA_949289715.1 uncultured Clostridia bacterium | reverse complement strand
CAAATGATAATCCTTTAATCATTAACGGCGGTTTTATAGTTGCAACCGGCGGAGATACTACCGTTCCCTCATCTGAAAGCGCACAAAATATTTTAATTTTAAAATCCTCTAAAAATGATTTGAAAGATATAAATATAAAAATAAACGGATATGATATTTTAAATTATTTTTCCTCTGTAAATTTTTTTACAATGGTTTTTTCCTCGCCCGACTTAATTGCTAAAAACGATATAGAAATAAATTCTCCGTTATATGTAGCAAGTGATATCGAATTTATGGGATTGCAATTTCAAGTTTCATGTAATAACATTGTAAAAAAATATGCTACAATAAAATTAACTGCCACCGTTCAGACCGTGGCAGTATAAATTAGTAAAATTATGAATAAGATTTTTTGTTAAACTTTATAAGGTTATAATTTAAATAATATAAAATAATGTAAATAAATTAATCTTTTATGGTAATTTGGTAACTTTTGTTTTTAGGAATTATTGCATTTATATCTTTATAATTCAATTTGCAATTTATATTATCGATATTAATTGACAAGTGAATTTTATCGGTATTTTTTTTGATTTCTATTTCAATTACACCGTTTACGGTTTTAAGTTTTCCATAACAATAATTTATATATTTTGGAATATAGGGAGAAATTTCGATTTCTTCAAAGCCCGCTTTTATAATTTTAATTCCCAGTAAATCATAAAATAAATTTTTGGCAACGGAACCGAACATAGGATGGTCATGCGACTGAAAACCGGACCAATATTCCCAAAATGTTGTGGCATTATGGTTTTTCATATAACTGTAAGAAGGAAATTTTTCTGAATTCAACAATTTAAATGCGATGTCCTGTCTGTTATATTTACACAAAACATCAATCAATAACGGTGTACCGAAAAGTCCTGTATCGAAACAATTTAATTCGTCATAATATTTAAAAGTTTTATAAATTAATTCATCATTTGCTAAACCTAAATCGATTGCAAAAATGTTGCTGCCCTGTATAAAATTACAAAATTCATTTTTATCTTTATTGTAAAAATTATTTATAATTGCATTAATCGATATATTAATTTCTTTAGAGTAATCAACTTTTTTGTTCAATATTAATGATATTTCTTCGATTATTTTCATGCATTTAATATAAAAATAAGTATTTATATATGCTTCGGGAATTTTAATTTCGTCAGGTGTACACCATTCCCCCAAACACCAACCTCCTTCTATTTCTTTAATAATTAAACCGTTATTAGAAAAAGACTGCATACTTTTTAACCAAGATAGCATATTGGGGAAATATTTAGTTAATATGGATTTATCTTTATATAATTTGTAATGATAATAAGGAACGAAAACTATTGCGCTACCCCATCCTCCGGGTCCGCCGCCTCCTCCGTAAAAAGGAGCGGTATGCTGAACATGGCCTGTATTTATGTCTTGTGAATCGGCAATGTCGGCAATCCATTTTTTATAAAACTCATATCCATCGAAATTAAGCATTGAAGCTTCACAGGTTATCTGTCCGTCGCCGGTATATCCCAATCTTTCTCTGTGCGGACAATCCGAAGGAACACCGCAATGCATATTATTTGTTTGTGTTCTTAAATAAGTTTCATATAACCAATTTAAATTGTCGTTATCGCATTTAAAATCGGATAGTTTTAGTAATTTTGAGTGAATAACTTCACAATAAACAGACTCACATTCCCCTATTATTTCGAAATATCTAAATGCCTGCCATGTAAATCTGGGATAAAGTTTACTTCCTTTTTTTACGTTTCTATAAGTGCAATTTTGAATTTGTCCGTTACCCCCACAGGAATCGTAATTTAAAGTAAAATTATCGTTTATATTTTCTGCGTGATTAATGGATATTTCAGAATTATCCGAAATTGTTTGGACTACAACTCTTCCGGAAATATTTTGCTTTAAATCGTAAACAGTGCGATTTTTGTCTTTATAAATTATTGTCGGGGTTAATTTATCTATAATCGCATCCGAAGGACAATTTTGTTCGAATAAACGGGAGTCGGGAACTTTCGCCAATACGGAATTTTTCCAATCTGCATTTTCTAAAAACTCAAAGTTTTCGTTTAATTTACTATAATTATGTATTTCGCCGTAATAAATATTATTTTCAGTTATAAAACTTTCAATATATTGAACGGAAGTATCTGAAATTATATTATAGACAATTTCGTCTTTAACTGATATATCGAATATTAGTTTTAATTCGTCAGAATAAGGAAAATCTCCTTCTATATTTCTTTTGTTTTGTCTGTACCATCCGTTGCCAAGTAAAATAAGTATTTCGTTTTTTCCTTTATTTAAGTAATCGGTAATATTATAATTTAAATAATATATCCTTGAACTCATTGTGTCGTTATTTGGGTAAAGAATGAATTTATCCTTAAAGTCACGATTTTCATAGTTTGACCAAACAGGAGTTAACAAATCTTCGCTTACTTTGTTCTTGTTTATATACAATTCGAAAAAACCTAATCCCGAAATTGAAATATTTACATCTTCAAATTTTTCCAGAAAAATATCTTTTTTAAACAATGGTGCTTGCAAATTTTTATCGGCCGTTATCCATTTTGCTTTAGAAGTAATCATATTTCCCCCATTATCAAATATATTAATAAAATTAAATAATAAAAAAACTTATAATCGTTAGATTATAAGTTTTATATGCAATAAATTTAATTACATTAAAAAGGCTTTTGCTGCTTCAGCTGCCGAAGCTGCATCAGAAGTATAGCAATCGGCACCGATTTGCTTAGCAAATTCAGCAGTAACAGGGGCTCCTCCTACCATTACTTTAACCTTATCCCTTAAACCGGCAGCTTTTAAAGCTTCGATGGTGTCTTTTTGTGCCATCATGGTGGTTGTTAACAATGCAGAAAGACAAACTATTTGAGCGTTATGTGTTTTAACTGCTTCAACTATAGCTTCGGGGGATACATCAACACCCAAATCTATACATTCTATTCCTTGACCTTCTATCATCATTTTTACAAGATTTTTTCCTATATCGTGCATATCTCCTTTTACGGTACAAATAACTGCACGACCTATGGGTTTTACACCTTCTTTTGTTAAAACAGGTCTTAAAATTTCAAGTCCCGCATTCATTGCTCTTGCGGCAATTAAAACTTCGGGAACAAATATTTCGTTATTCTTAAATTTTTCGCCGACAGCATTCATTGCTTTAATAAGTCCGTCGTTTAATATAACTT
>CASEPJ010000199.1 GCA_949289715.1 uncultured Clostridia bacterium | reverse complement strand
TACCGTAATAAGCACAATGTCCCGTAAAGGTCCAACAGTCGTGCAATGTCCACACTACCGGTTTATTATATTCCTTTAAAAATTCGAATAATATTTTGATGTTTAAATAATATCCGTGAATATTATGCAAATGAATAATATCGGGATTAAAAATTTTTATGTCTTCTACAATTTTTTTCGTAGCATTTACAGAGCCGAGGCCGTGTCTGTCAAACAATCGGGTTTCTAAAGCATGAAATATCAAATCCGTTTTTTTCGCAGACTTTAATGCGTTAAATCGATTATCGGCATTTCCCCTGCCGTAAGCAATTCTACATTCTCCACTGCACGACACTATCTTGTTATATATATCGGTCATAATATGTCCGGTGGAGCCGGTCAAAACCGTATTTATCATATAAACTTTCATTTTTATCTCCGGTATTATAATTCACCCAAACGTGCAATTTTAAAATTGCGCCGCAAATTTATAATTTAATATTGTCTTTAACCGCAAGAAGAAAATCTTTTGAATTAACGGGTTTAGGGGTTATATTATCTCTATGAAAAAGCGGAACGAGATCTTTGGTAATAATACCGCTTTCCATCGTTTTTATTGTTGCTTCTTCAAGTTTTTTAGCAAAATCTGCCAATTTTATGTTTCCGTCCAATTCCCCTCTTTTTTTAAGAGCTCCCGTCCACGCAAAAATTGTTGCAACCGAATTGGTGGATGTTTCTTCCCCTTTAAGATGTTTATAATAATGTCTTGTAACCGTTCCGTGTGCCGCTTCGTATTCATACTTTCCGTCGGGCGAAACCAATACGGACGTCATTAATCCGAGACTGCCGAATGCGGTTGCCACCATATCGCTCATAACATCGCCGTCGTAGTTTTTGCATGCCCAAATAATGCCGCCTTTACTTCTCATAATACGAGCAACGGCATCGTCGATTAAAGTATACATAAATTCAATGCCTGCCTTTTCGAAGCGTTCTTTATATTCGTTTTCGAAAATTTCATTGAAAATATCTTTAAAACGGTGATCGTAAATTTTGGAAATGGTATCTTTTGCACCGAACCAAAGGGGCGTAGAGGTATCCAACGCATAATTGAAAGCCGAACGAGCAAAAGAGGCAATCGACTTATCCAAATTATGAACTCCTTGCACTATACCGTCGCTTTTGAATTCGAATATTTCCACTTTTCTATTTGAACCGTCGGGGGAAGTGATTAATATTTCTGCTTTTTCGCCCGCTTTGACTTTTGCTTCGCTCGCCTTATAAATATCTCCGTAGGCATGTCTAGCAATTGTAATGGGCTTTTCCCATGTCGGCACAAGAGGAGTTATGCCTTTTACTATAATCGGTGCTCTGAAAACAGTACCGTCGAGTATAGCCCTTAATGTTCCGTTAGGGCTTTTCCACATTTTCGAAAGTTTATATTCTTCTACTCGCTGAGCATTCGGAGTAATAGTTGCGCATTTTACGCCCACTCCGTATTTTTTTATAGCTTCTCCCGCTTTCACGGTAACTTCATCTGCCGTTTTTTCTCTTTCGGGTAAACCGAGATCGTAATATTCGGTTTTTAAATCTACATAAGGAGTAATTAAAAATTCTTTAATCCAATGCCAAAGAATTCTTGTCATCTCATCTCCGTCCATTTCTACCAAAGGAACGGACATTTCAATTTTTTTGTTCATCTAATACACCTCTGTTTTATCCATCAATATTCATAATTTTATCATATACAATAATAAATTACAAGTATTTAATGCTTTGTATTTTATTTTTTACCTCCCAAAGGAATTTTACTTTCGAAAAAAGTATTCCTTTCTTGATTTTCCGCTTCTTTAACGGCTTCATACAGCATAATTTCAATCAGCCCTTCAAAATCTATCCTTTTTTTCTCAAACAAATAAAATCCCAAAGAACCAGGGATGGTATTGATTTCGTTTATATAGAGTTTTTTTTGCGTATTGTCATAAATAAAATCGGCACGCACTACACCTTTTGCATTTATCGATTCATAAATTTTTTTTGTATAAAATTCTATTTCTTGTTTTAATTTATCGTCTATATCTGCCGGGAATTTTTTTCTTACCGATTTAAAGCCTTTTTTTGCATTATATTTATCGTCGAACGTAAGAAAATCCTGCCACAAAACTGGCTCTTCTATATCGGATAGAGCTACCTTCCCGTTAATGCGGACAGCAGCACAATTAAATTCTCTTTTGTCTAAAACTGCCCTTTCAACAATACATCGGTTATCGAAAATAAATGCGGTTTCCAAAGCTTTTTGAAATTCATTGTCGTTTTTGGCCATCGAAATACCTATACTCGAGCCTAATCTAGCAGGCTTTACGATTAGTGGATAATTTAAAGTAGGAGTTTTGCAAGTCGTAAAAATTTCGTATTCTATAAAAGGAATATCAAGTCCCTTTAACAAAATTTTAAACATTTCTTTATCCATTGCCGCCGAACTCGCAAAAATACCGGGAGAAGTATAGGGAATATTGCATAATTGAAGCAATCCGCCCAAAGAACCGTCTTCGCCGTTAATTCCGTGCATACACATCAAAGCGGCTTCTATTTCGGCAACCGGTTTTCGGTTTTTGAATTTATACATTGTTTTATCACCGGGAGAAAAAAATATTTTTTCTCCTTTTACGGTTTTTACGTCATTGATTTCTCTATAGTGTTTAGAATATAAAAATTCGCCGTTTTTATTAACAAAAATCGGATAAACATCGTATTTGCCTTCAGTTGCCGCCAATGCTTGCATACCTGTTATTACAGATATATCGTGTTCTACGCTTTTTCCTCCGAAAAATACCGCAATTTTTTTCATATACCCTCCAAAACGAATAATACTTCACTTGATTATATATGCATATGATTAAAAATATGTGCATATTTTTGCCATAATTTTATAAAAACGCTTAAAATGTCGGTTAAATTCGCAAAAAAAGATGCATATTAGAAAAAATATGCATCTTTTTTTATAATCTCTTTCTATCGAAATTTAATTTATTAATAAATCTTTTTTATAACGTAATTAATTATGATATGTTATTGACAATCAAATTATTTAATACTTTTATAATTTTTCGTTTTTTTAAACTTTTTATATATTTTCACGAATCGCCCATTAATTTAATCGATAAATATCAACAAAAATTCAATTTTAATAATCGAAAGGTAAATCGTTCTCAAACAAAACTACATCTCCCTGCTTTACTATATGTTTTAAATGAGAGGAAGCATCGTTTAAATCACAGGCTACATAATATGAATTTTCGAAAAAACCTTCCTCTTTGAATCCCATTATAATGGGAATGGAACGTTTTTTCCCTACCAAAATCACATAATCGCACGAAATTGCAAGATTTTTTCCGAATTCCAAATTTTCTCTCCACTCATCCGCTCCTAACTCCACAAGACCGGGAGTAACCACTATTTTTCTTCCGCTGAATTTGCTTAATGTTTTCAATGCAGCGGCTGTACTTTCCACACTTGCATTGAATGCATCGTCTATTATGGTAATGCCGTTTGATTGCGAAATTTTAAAGCGGTGTTCGACCGGCTGCAATTCGCTAATGCCTTTAGCGATTTCATTAACGGAAAGATTAAGCTCATATGCCAAAGCCGACGCCGTTAAAATGTTGGAAACGTTGTGTTCGCCTACTAGTCCCGTCGTTACGTTCACAGGAGGATTATCATAAATAACAAGGTCAAAAGAAGTTTTTGTCGGCGTTGAAACGATATTTTCCGCTCTCACGGGATAATTTACTGAACATCCCGTCAGGATAACTTTTGTATTAGTTATAGTTTCAGCAAGTCTTTTTGCCGTTTTATTATCGGCATTGAAAATTGCCGCTCCATCCCGTTTTAAACTTTGAGGCAGTTCGATTTTTGTCATTTCAATTGCATTTCTCGTTTTAAAAGTTTCTAAATGCTGATTGCCTACGCCTGTTAAAATTCCGTATTTGGGTTCAATAAAATTACATAAATATTTAATATCCCCTTTATGCCTTGCTCCCATTTCGGCAATTAAAATTTCGTCCTCGGGGGATAATTTATTAAGAATAACTTTACATAATCCCATAGGCGTATTATAGCTTTCGGGAGAAGTGCAAACTTTATATTTATTTTTTAAAATTCCGTCCAAAATAAATTTTGTGCTGGTTTTGCCGAAACTTCCCGTAATTCCGATTTTAATTAAATTGGGTAATTTTGCAAGTTTTCTTTTAGCTTTTAACAAATATCTTATATAATTTAGTTTTTCTAAAGGATAAGTAATATAGAACGCTATTATCAAAACAAATGGCATTAAAACGGGTGTAAAAGTAACCAAAGAATGTTTAAAACTAATTCCGTAAATAATAAAATCTATCCGCATAAGCCCGAATGTCATACCGGCACACAACAGAAAAAATACAATAATAAGTCTTTTAATTCTAGCAGTTACAACAAGAGGTTTTTTAACCGTTTCTCGTTTTTGGGCTTTGATAAACATACCGAAAAATATTACATAAAAAAGCAAACCCGCATAGGTTATATTTGCAATACCGTATCCTGCAAAAAGAGCATTCGTAACGCATAACGAACCAACCGAAAGAAAGGTCAAAACCAACAATCTTCCCATATAGCCGCCGCATTTTACAAACAGCCATCTGAAATATTTTGCCACATTATAACCGTACGCCTGTAAAATATTGAAAAATTTATAAGCTCCGTAACTTAATAAAACGCCGTTAAATATAGAAAAAGCCACACAGATGATAAGTTCCACATTTTCGGCGGTTAAAAAAAAGTTCGTCTGCAATAAAATATTTTGCATATATGAACAAATAAGCATATAAGCCTCCTTCCGGTATAAATCAAATAAATTCGCTAATTATTCTCGAAAAAGCGTTTATATGGGTAATATAAGCGAAATGGCCGCCTTCAACGGTAATCAACGCACAGTCGTCTATGTTTTTTTCCATTTTACGAGCCATATAAAGAGGTGTTTCTTTATCGTTTCTTCCAAAATACAAAATAACGGGACACATTATTTTTTTCAATTCGCCAGATAAGTCCTCATTTACTATTTTTGTAAAGGTTTTTTTCATATCGTCACTTAATGCTTTATAATCTTTCGAGCCGAATTTATTTAACCTTTCTCTCTTTAAAAAACCTTTATCTACCATTTTTTTTGTTAACTTATACTTTAAAACATTAATACGGTATTTTAAAGTCCTTTTGGGACGTAATCCGGCTGCACCGGTCAAAACCATTTTTTCCACTTTTTCAGGATATTTTGCCGCAAATTTTAAAGCAATTCTGCACCCGAAAGAATGTGCCACGATAGAAAATTTATCGTATTGAAAGCGTTCGGTTATTTGTTTTAAAATTTCCGAATAATCATCAATGCAAAACGGGCGGTTTAATTGGCTGCTTTTCCCGAAAGGGGGCATATCTATTAACAGCATTTCAAAACCGCACAATCTGTCTGCAACACCTATGAAACTATCGGTACTACCCTGCCAACCATGGAGGAAAATAATCTTTTTATCTCCGTTTTTCTTAAGTAAACAGTTAATTTTTATACCGTTTACAATTAATTCCATATATTCCTTAATTAAAAAATCGAAATAAATTCAATCGCAAATAATAACTTATGCAATTGTGTTTCATAAAATATACGTTTGATTATAATTATGAAACTAAACTATATTTTACTATATTATTTTATGCGAAATAAATCGAAAGCGGACAAATTAAGCGAATTTTTAAAAATAAATCGTTAAAATCATCCTCCGCTATCAATTTTTTTATAACTAAACAATTTAAAAAAACAAATTAAACCGATAATATAAAATTGCAGTAATCTTAAACGGTTTTTGCATCTAAAAAATAAACTGCAGCATCTTCATTGTTTGAATAATATTTTTTTCTTATATCCAACAGCTGAAAACCCGCTTTTTTATAAAGAGAAGATGCAGCAATGTTGGATATTCTCACTTCGAGAAAAAAACGCACTACGTCTTTTTTTAAACATTCATTAATTGCGCTTTTCAACAATTTTTCTGCAATTCCTTCTCGTCTGTTTTGTGGTAGAACGCATAATCTTAATATTTCCGCCTCTTCGAAAACTCTTTTGACAATAATATATCCTATGACTTCTTTTGAATCATCCAACGCCAATTTTATAACATTAAAAGGACTTTCGGTTTCTTCAAAAATCATATCGTGTTTCCAATAATCGCAAAAACAAGTTTTCTCGAGAAAACACAAATCTTCTAAATATTTACTTTTATAATCGATTATTTGCATTCGGCCTCCCTCTCCGCTTGCGATAATCTTAAATAAAAAGGCGTTAGCTGAACCGAATCGATAGGCTTTTTTACCGATTTTAATACGGCTTTTTCAAATGCTTTAAAATAGCACTCTTCGTTTTCATCGTATGTAAACAAGAGAGCGTTATATTTATCGGCAATTTCTTCGGCTTCGCTAAAAGCTGCAAATCGGGGATTAAGCAATTCTTCTCCTTTATCGAAAACGCCCAAATAACAGTTACCTTTGCCTGCGGAAACAACGGGAACGATAATTCCCTTTTCTTTATAATATGCGGCAATATCAAAGGACGTTAAAGGGGCGCATTTTTTATTCAAAGCAAAACAAAGCGCTTTAATTGCACATATACCTATTCTTATCCCCGTAAAAGAACCGGGGCCGGTAACACAGGCAAAAACATCGATATCGTTTAATGAAATTCCTCCATTTACAATTGCGGTATTTATGGCATCGTAAATATATACGGAATGTTGTTTTGCTGCATTTTTCATACAATGGGAATAGGCTTTTTCGCCTTTCAAAAGGAGAATGTTTAAATTGTCCCCCGTAGTGTCAACTGCAAGAATGTTCATCTTTTATCCTTTATAGTTATTTCTCTTTTATTTTCGTCTAAATATTTTATAAAAACTTCTATGTTTTTTTCCGGAATCAGTTCCTTGGTACGTTCCGGCCATTCTATAATGCTTACCGCATCGGAATTAATCATTTCTTCAAGTCCTGCGGCGACTGCCTCTTCTTCGCTTTCGAGTCGGTACATGTCGAAATGATTTAATTTCAATCTTCCTTCCTCATATACGTTTGCTAATGTAAATGTGGGACTGACTACCTGTTGAGAAATACCCAAACCTTTTGCCACGCCTTTTGCAAAAACGGTTTTTCCGGCACCTAAATCTCCGCTTAAAGTTATTACGTCCCCTGCGTTAAGATTGGCCGCAAATTTTTCGGCAAAGTTGAAAGTTTCCTCTTCTGAATTCGAAATAAAAGTATTTGTTATTTTATTATAACCCAAATCTCTTTGGGAATCAATTTTTTTATTGTTGCTTTCTGCTGTTTCATTAAAAATTTTCATAAAAATCCATCTTGCTCTTTTATAAAGAAGGAAAGTAACAATGGAATTTATTCCGGCTTTTATAAAATTGAACAATAAAATTAAAGGTAACATTTCCACAACCAAAGACCTGTCAACACCCATAAATCCGGGAGTGATTAAAATATTTACGGGAATCATTACCAAAACCCAAACCACAAGGGCGGACAACAAAGCTATTAAAGCACCCTTTAAAGTATGCCATTTTTTATATATTAAAGAAGATACCAAAACAAAAGAGCCTGTGGGAATTATATGCATAATTGCGCCTATTATTCCGTTTCCGCCGAAAAGAAAGCCCTGTATCAACGAAACCACTATTGTGGAAATTAATCCCTGAACGGGGCCGAACATAAAACCTATTAAAAATATAAATATATCGCCCGGGTCATATTCCAAAAAAGACAGGGATGGAATAATGGGGAAATGACAAATTGCTATAACAATAACCGCCAAAGCGGAAAGCATAGCGCATCCGCATAATTGTTTCAAACTTTTACTTGCTTTTTTATTCATATTTTTTTCCTCTCTAAAAAAGTTATTAACAGAATTAATACATTTGATATGCCAAATCGTATATAAAGATTTTTAGCCAATTTTTTATCAGACTGTTAAAAGCCGAAAATCTAATAAAAAATTCATAATATCAATACCCTAACAACAAAATTCCGCCATGCACTTTCAAGGGCATAGCGGAACGGTATTTTAAAACCCCCTGACAAAGCAGGGGGCAATAAAACAATATTACTACTTCTTCCATCCGGATTGTAACCGTTGGTACAGGAATTTCACCTATTCGTGCAAATGCTTGCGGACTTTACCGCCAATGGGGAATTTCACCCGCCCCTGAAGTATTTTTTAATTAATTTTTTATAATCGATTACTAATCTGCTTTAAAAGGCAAAAGCGCCATAACTCTTGCTCTTTTGATGGCAACCGTAAGTTGTCTCTGATGAATTGCACAAACTCCGAATGTACGACGGGGAAGAATTTTTCCCTTTTCGGTAATGTATTTTTTTAATTTGGCAACATCTTTATAATCGATTTCCGTGGCTTTTTCTACACAGAACTGACAAACTTTCTTTTTTGTTTGTCTTTTAAATTTTTTAAAACCTTTATCATCGCCGGCAGCAGCCTGCGCTTTAACTTTTTTATCTTCCATAATAATCTCCTAAAATTAAAAGGGTAAATCTTCGTCTTCAATCGGTTTATATTCGTTTGAAGGTTTACTCTCCGAAAAATCGTCACTTGAATTGGAATTTAACGGAGAAAGAAATTCTATATCATCGGCTTGAATTTCAATTGACTGTCTTTTTGTACCGTCCTGCGCCTCGTAAGAACGAGTCTGCAACGAACCGGTAACCCCTATTTTTTTACCTTTTTTCAAATATTTTCCGCAATTATCTGCCAAGCCTCTCCAACATGTGATATTGAAAAAATCAACATCTCTTGTTCCGTCGGCACTTGCAAAACGGCGGTTTACGGCAATCGACAATCTGCAAACCGATATTCCCGAAGAAGTTTGCGTAACTTCTGGATCTCTTGTCAGGTTACCTATAAGTATTACCTTATTCATAAAGATTCCTCCGTTATTTCTTAACAACCATATTACGAACCACACCGTCCGTTATTCTCATAACACGGTCGAGTTCTTTCGGAAATTCCGAATTTGCGGTAAAGTTCATTAAAACGTAATATCCTTCGTTTTTGAAATTAATTGGATAAGCATATTTTTTAATACCCCATTTGTCAACGTTTTCAACTTCTCCGCCGGCAGCCGTTACCATTTCGGAAAATTTGGAAATCAATGCTTCCTTTTCTTCATCGGCAAGCGCAGCCTCTAAAATGTAGAGAACTTCGTATTTGTTCATATTATACCTCCTTATGGACTAATCGGTCTTAACCTTTGTTAAGACAAGGACGATTCCTCATTTTTGAAATCGCTTAAAGATTATATCACTATACGTTCAAAAAGGCAACTGTTTTTCAATATAAACTCAATTTTTTATGTAAATTTCTTCAATTTCAAGTAATTTACGCTTTAAATTTAAACCGCCGGCAAATCCCGTCAGCGAATTATCGGAACCTATTACTCTATGACAGGGAACAATTATAGCAATAGGATTATTATGCACCGCACCGCCAACGGCTCTGGCTGCATTTTCTTTATTTAAATTTTTTGCAATTTGTTTATAGGAAAGAGTTTTACCGTAAGGAATTTTTAATAATTCCTCATAAACTTTTAATCGAAACAGAGTACCTTGAAGCAAAATAGGTAAATCGAACGATTTTCTTTTTCCGTTAAAATACTCTTTTAGCTGAAGCGCTGCATTTTTCAATAAAGGAGTTTCTTTCATTTCACCTTCTTCGCTTTTATTGAATTTTGCTTTAATTAGCTTACCTTCCCTTTCCGCCAATGTCATTTTGCATATATCGAAATCGTAAAAATAATAAAACATAAATATACCTTAAAAATTCTTAATTTTAACATTCAAATTAAATAATTATAATTTTATTTAATATAAAATGCAAATAATTAATAATTGAATATATAAATTTTTATATATGATTTACATTAAAAATTTTAAGCCTAAGATTATTAATTAATTGTCGTTTTTTACTGCAATATTTATATTACAGAATGCCAAAAAAACTACCATTACAAAATATTATTACAATATTTATAAATATTAAATCATATAAGGTAATTAATGTCAATAATTTTTAACTGAAGGTGTTACAAAAAAGCCAGCATAATTGACAAATTCTTAATAAAGTTATAAAATATTTACATATTACAAAAAATTTAAGGTATTTAATTTATGAAAGAAACAAAAAAAGGCGAACTTGCCGAAAATTATTTTAAACAGGGCTATAATTGCTGTCAGGCGGTTTTGCTTGCCTTTGCCGACGAAATAGGTTTAGATAAACAAACACTTTTAAAAACAGGTTATTCTTTTGGCGGCGGAATTGGAAGAATGAGAGAAGTTTGCGGTACGGTCAGCGCCATAGCTATTGCTGCAGGACTAATTTTCGGTACCGACGAATTAGATAAAGACAAAAAAGCAGCTCATTATTCTTTGATACAAAATTTGGCAGCTCAATTTAAAGAGGAAAACGGCTCTATCGTCTGTAGAGAACTTCTTTCGTTGAAAAAAGGAGAAAACTCTTCCTATGTTCCGGAGGAGCGCACGCCTCAATATTATTTGAGAAGACCGTGTTCTACATACTGTAAAATTGCGGCAGACATATTGCAAAATTATATAGAAAATTCAAAAAATTAAAAGATTATTCTTGTAATTTTAAGCGATTTTTTTAAATAATAAGTTAAAAAAATAAAATAAGTTATTTAAATGGAAAAAATAAATATATGACCATATGTTAACATATGGCTTTTTTATTTTTTTAAGGCATATTTTTATAAATTATTACTTAGTCATATGATAAAATAAATTTTAATTAAATTTTAATTTCGACTTTCAGCTTACCGGGCAGATTAACATTAAATAAATGAAAAAGTAAAATTTTTCAAAATATTTAAAATATTTTGTTTTTTATGAAATTAATTTTAATT
>CASEPJ010000198.1 GCA_949289715.1 uncultured Clostridia bacterium | reverse complement strand
TAATTTTTTAACAATAAACAAAATCAAAGAAACAATAAAAAATGCAATTACTACGATTATTAAATTAATTTGAGAAAAAATTTCCTCAAGATTATTTGTGTTCATTACAATAGTCAAGAAAAGAAAAGAAGGAAATAAAGGAGAAATATCGTCGGAAAAAAATAAAGATATAGAACCGATTATAACTAAAAGGGCAGCTCCGATTATAGACAAATCAAGCGACCAAAATAAAAATGTAATAATCGCAAATAGCGCAAGATAATAATGACTGTAAATAAATTTTTTAATTATGTTTTTCGAATTTTCCATTTAAGTTCTAATTTATATTATGATGAAATGTTGGCACTATTTCTTTTATTTTTTCTATAACTGCATTTGCTTTGTTTTCGTTTGCCAAATCTACCAGCTCTTTTATATCTTCCTCGAATTTTTTTGTGTCTATGGGAACTTGTTTGGTTACGAAAATTTTACTTTCAGCTGTTTTTTCAAGACCGTCTTCTTTTATAAGCAGTTCTTCGTAAAGTTTTTCCCCCGGTCTTAAACCTATAAATTGAACGGGAATTTCCGTGTAAGGTTCAAAACCGGACAGTTTTATGAGATTTTCCACAAGAGTGAGAATTTTTACCTGTTCGCCCATATCCAAAACGAAAATTTCACCGCCTTTTGCAAGTACGCTTGTCCTCATAACAAGGGCTACCGCTTCGGGTATCGTCATAAAATATCTAATAATGTCGGGATGCGTTACCGTTACCGGTCCGCCCATTTCTATTTGTTTTTTAAAAAGAGGAATGACCGAACCGTTAGAACCTAAAACATTGCCGAAACGAACGGCAACGAAACTTGTATTGGTATTTTGAGCGGTCATATAGCTCATAATCAATTCGCAAATTTTTTTTGTAGCACCCATAACATTGGTAGGATTTACCGCTTTATCCGTAGATATTAATACAAATCTTTTGGTGCCGTATTTTGCTGCTATGCGGGCAGCGTTGAAAGTTCCCACGACATTATTTTTGACTGCCTGTTCGGGATTTGTTTCCATAAGGGGAACGTGTTTATGAGCCGCAGCATGAAAAACTATATCGGGCAGGTTATCTTTAAAAAATTTATCCAATCTGTCGTAATCTGCAACTGAAAAAATTTCAACGTCTAAATTAATTTCGGGATGTTTATTTTTTATTTCTTGCTGAATATCGTATGCGCCGTTTTCGTAACTGTCTATAATGTAAATTTTTTTGGGAGAACAGAGTGCCAGCTGCCTTACCAATTCGCTCCCGATAGAACCGCCGCCGCCTGTTACGAGACATTTTTTGTTTTTTATAAATTCGGCAACTTCGGGACTCTTAACATCTACCTGCTCCCTGCCTAACAAATCTTCGATTTTTACCGATTGAATTTGAGAAACCATATCCGAATTTTCTACCATTTTATGCATGTAAGGCAAAACTTTAATTTCGCATTTGGTTTTCATACAAATGTTAATTATTCTTTTCCTGTTTACAGGGTCGCAGGAAGGTATGGCAAAAAGTATTGTATCTATTTCAAGTTCGGAACATATTTTAGGTATATCTTCGGTTGTGCCGCATATGGGAATATCGTTAATTTCTCTTTTTTGTTTATCTTTGTCGTCATCTACAAAGCCTACGGGAAACAGAGAGGAGTTTTTTTCTTTCAATTCGTTTAATATGGCGCTTGCCGTCCAGCCGGCTCCTACTATAAGAGTTCTTTTGTGCTTTACGTTTCCCGTATATTTAACGGTGCTTGTCTTTTTACGGTAAAAACTGTAGGCAAGTCTACTCATTATAATTATTGTTATGTGGTATGAACCCACCATTAAACAAATATCGAAAAATCCCGGAATATCGTCTCCTATTAAAGGCAGTGCAATGGAAGAAAACAGAACGATGGATAATAAGCTCGCAATGAAAAGTTTTAAGTATTGAGGGGCGGAGGCATATCTCCAAATGACGTTATAAAGTTTGCACATTCTGAAAACAGCAAAATAAACGAACAAAATTATGGGTATAGCAATAATAACCGCAAGGATTTGTTCGCTGTTTATGTTGCTTATGTTCAACGTTACGGTAAATGTGATAAAAAGCAGAAGTGCTATCATAACGTCGAATAATAATATGGAAAACCTTTTATTATTCATTTTTTGTTGTGTCCCGTTAACTCGCTAAAAGAATATCAATCTCCGAATATTATACCATAAACAAAGAAAACAGGATATTATTTTAGCGGTATTTTATAAATTAATTATGAATTAAATATAATTATTATAATTAATTAAGTATTTCATAATGGGTTTGCGAAAAAATTTAATTTTTACATTATGAATTGCATTATTTTTATTTTAAAATAAAATTTTTAAACGAAGTCTGCAAGTCAATTGATAAATTAATTTTATCGAATAAACAATCTATCAGAATTTATTTAAAATAGACTTATAATTTGATTAATTATGCATTTTTAAGCTAAGATAATATGCAATTTATTCGTTCTGTTATTTTTTTGCTTACTTTTTTATATAAGCATTTAAAAAATTTTTTATCCGTAATTTAACTGCCCCGACTATTTATGCTTAAGGAGGGGGTACCTTTTAGGCGTGTAAAGATGCGATTCGCATCGTTTTGCACCGTCAATTATTTAAATAATTTATTAAGGCAATATAATAGGCGTATTTATAATAATTATTCTACGGTTACCGATTTTGCAAGATTCCTAGGTTTATCAGGGTCGTTTCCTCTTGCTCTTGCCATATAATAGGCAAAAAGTTGTAACGGTATGACTTCCAATACCGGTGCGAACAAATCGTCCACTTCGGGCAATTTAATTACATGATTTAATGAAGAATCCTTTGCGATATCGTTTAATTGTGTTATAGCTAACACATTAGCTCCTCTGGCTTTGACTTCGTGCAAAGCATTCATGGTTTTTTCGGCAAGTTCTTTTTGTGTTACCAAAAGTACGACCAGAGTTCCTTTTTCTATCAGTGCCAAAGTGCCGTGTTTAATTTCACCTGCAGCATAACCTTCGCTGTGTATATAGGAGATTTCTTTGAGCTTTAGAGAACCTTCCAACGCTACGGCATAATCCAATCCCCGTCCGAGAAAAAACACGCTTCTGTTAAAGGAATATTGACCTGCCAAAGTAATGAGTTCTTCGGTATTTTTTAAAAGTTTTTTTGCGGAATAAGAGAGTTTGTATAATTCTTCCTGATATTTTTTAATATCCTTGTTAAAACGGTATTTTAATATATATAAAGCTAAATTGTAAAATGCGCAGAGCTGACAGTTATAGCTTTTAGTTGCAGCTACCGCAATTTCCGTTCCCGCTTTTGTATGTATGGTATAATTGGCGAAATTAGTTATGGACGATGAAGCCACGTTGGTTATTACCGCAACATATGCTCCTAAATTTTTGGCAAGTTTAACTGCCGCTATGGTGTCTGCCGTTTCTCCGCTTTGGCTGACAGCAATAAAAAGAGAATCTTTTAAAATAATGGGATTTCTATACCGAAATTCGCTTGCAATTTCCACGTTCACGGGAATTCGGGTTAAATTTTCAATAACATATCTGGCTGCCATGGCGCTGTTGTATGCTGTGCCGCAAGCGACAATATTTATAATTGGCGTATTTTTTAAAATTTCTATAAAATCAAGGGGAAGGTCGGTTTCTGACAGGGTGGTATTGGTATCTTTTAACGCTTGAGGAATTTCAAAAATTTCTTTAAGCATATAAGATTCGAATTTTCCTTTTGAAAGGGAGGCGGCATCTATATCCACCTTTTCGAAATCTCTGGTATAGACATTTAAATTATCGTCGTAAAATTCCACCTTTTCGGGGGAAATAAGGGCGGCTTCTCCGTCTTTTAAAACATAAATTTCCTTGGTGTGAGATGCAATTGCGGGTATGTCGCTTGCTATAAAGTTTTCACCGTTTCCTTTGCCTATTATTAAAGGATTGTCTTTTTTTACGACGGCGATTTTTCCCGGTTGATCTTCGCATAAAATGGCAAGCGCATAGGAGCCTTTTAGCAGAGCAACGGTATTTTTTACCGCTTACATAAAATTTCCTTTATAAAATTTGCGTAGCAAATGGGCTATAACTTCCGTATCTGTGTCCGATGTGAAAAATGCCCCCGAATTTACCAACGAAATTTTTAAATCTAAAAAATTTTCTATAATTCCGTTATGAACCACCGTAAAAATACCGCTGGTATGCGGGTGAGAATTTCTGTCCGACGGGCTGCCGTGGGTTGCCCACCTTGTATGTCCTATGCCGCAATTCCCGCTGAGTTTTCCCGTTTCCTTTTCAAGGTTAGATATTCTTCCTTGCTTTTTTACGGTATATATTTTGCCGTTTTCAAGGGTAACGGCAATGCCTGCGGAATCGTATCCGCGATATTCCAAAGCCTTAAGGCCGTCAATTAAAATTTTTATGCAATCTCTTTTCCCTGTAAAACCTACTATTCCACACATAATCAACTCCGGTTATTCGATATTTAATATGAAATTTTCCAACTGTTTTGCAGCATTCAAAGACAAATTGTAATCTTTGCTTTCTGCGAAAATTCTTACTTTTGGTTCCGTCCCGCTGGCACGGACTAAAACTCTGCCTTTTCCTTTTAATAAATTTCTCACCTTATCGATTTCTTTTTCCAAACCTTCGTTGTTCATTATTCTTATTTTGTCTTTGACTTTTATATTTATATTTATTTGATGATACAATTTTACTTCGTTTAAAAGGGACAGAGGAGAGTTTTTTAAAAGACTTGCAACTAAAAGAGAAGATAATATTCCGTCCCCCGTAGTTGAATATTCGGTAAATATTATATGTCCGGATTGTTCTCCTCCGATAACCGCATTTTCTTTAAGCATTTTTTCCAATACATATTTGTCACCTATGTCGCTTCTCAAAAGGGTAATACCCAGATTGTTCAGAGCTTCTTCCGCACCTAAATTGGTATGAGCGGTACCTACGGCAAGACTTCTGTTCAGTTTACCTTCGTTGAGTAATTTTTTTGCAAGAATATAAATTAAAACGTCGCCGTCTAAAATATTTCCTTTTTCATCACAGGCAATTAATCTGTCTGCATCTCCGTCGTATGCGAAACCGCAATTTGCTTTATATTCTTTTACTGCTTTAGCCAATTTTTCGGGATGCAGCGAACCGCATTCCTCATTAATATTTTTACCCGAACAGTCGTCGTTTAACACGATGAGTTTTGCTCCCGCTTTTTCGAATACAAAGGGTGCCACTTTATATGATGCTCCGTTAGAACAGTCCATAACTATGGTAAGGCCGTTTAAATTGGAAGATAAACAGCTAAAAAGATAGTTTTCGTATAATCTTACTAAAGAAAAATCGGTTGTGAAACGTCCTATTTTATCGTGAGGGGCTAACTTTATTGAATTTAAATGGCTTTCTATTTCGGCTTCCTTTTCTTCGTTTAGTTTGTATCCGTTTTTATCGAAAATTTTAATGCCGTTGTATTCATACGGATTATGCGAGGCGGAAATTACCACCCCGTAATCAAAATTAAGTTTTTTGGTCAAGTATGCAACTCCTGCAGTGGGGATAATGCCCGCATCGGTAACGTCGGCACCTGCGGCGGTAGCCCCTGAGGCTAAGGAGAGCATAAGCATATCGCCTGAAATTCTCGTATCTCTGCCTATAATTATTTTTGCTGTGGGTTTAATTGCGGCTAAAGCGCAGCCGCATGCGTAAGCAAGCGTGGGGGACAATTCTTCGTTTGCGACGCCTCTAATACCGTCAGTTCCGAAATATTCCATATTTATACCTCTTAACAAAAAAACAATAATTTTTTTGTTTAACTCTATATAACAGTATATTAAGTATAGCATAAAACGGTTAATTATAAAAGCATTTTACGCTGTAAAGTTATTTTTAATTGATATTATGATTATGAATAATATAATTAAAAACTGCAATATAATATATTAGAATTTTGGTTCCAAAAAATTTTTAAAAAAATAAAAATTATGCAAATTGAAATTTTGCGTTGTTTTTAATATAAATAAAATTGTTTGAAAACATATTTTTCTTTTAGAACGAAAAAGAAAAAATTATATATTAAAAAAATCAAAATTAAGTTAAAAAGCAAATAAAAAATTATATTCGGTTATATCTTTTATAGATTTTAGGTTTATTTATAGACTTAAATGTTTTTTAATATAATTATGTTGTATTAAAAACAATTGTTGAAGATTTAAACAATATAAATCTTTAAATTTATACTTTGAATCTAAATATTTGATTTTTATTTGAATTAATAAATTCTGTGAATAAATTTGAAAAATAAATAACGAAAATTATTAAATAAGTCCATAAAGTTGCCATATATATAATTTTATGTTATAATAAATTTAAGATTTGTAATAAAGCTGTTTCAAGTCAATTATTAAAGTATATTTTAAAACTTATAATGCATAAAACCGGCAGCACTTATCGGATGACTAAGGGAGGAGCCTTATAAATGAATATATTGGATGCAGTTTTTTTGGGAATTATTCAAGGTTTGACCGAGTTTCTGCCGGTATCCTCATCGGGACATCTCGTTTTAATTTCCGAAATTTTCGGGATTTCCGAAAGTAATATGTTTTTTTCCGTAATGCTCCATTTTGGAACGTTGATGGCCGTTGTAGTATTTTATTTTAAAGAATTATTGGGTCTTTTTTCTAAAGAGGGAGTTAAAACAATTGGTTTTCTTGCCATTGCCTCCCTTCCTGCCGCAATAGTAGGTTTATTGTTGGGGGATATTATAGATTCTGCATTCTCAACCAGCAAATTTTTATGTTTTACATTTCTTACAACCGCAGTTTTGCTGTTTATTATAGATATTTACGGTAAAGATATAAAAAACCCCGTTAATATCGGGTTAAAACATTCGGTGCTGATGGGTATTATGCAAGCCATTGCGGTAGTCCCCGGTCTTTCCAGAAGCGGATTTACCATTTCGGGAGGACTGCTATTGAAAGGCGAAAGAAAAGATGTTGCAAAATTTTCTTTTTTTATGTCTATACCCGTAATATTAGGGGCGTTTATATTGGAAATTTTAAAAGCGGATTTTTCCGAAATTTATATTTTCCCCACCGTTTGCGGTATGCTTGCCGCATTTGTCAGCGGATTGATAGCGATAAAATTTATGCTGTCCGTTATCGGAAAATGTAATTTCAGATGGTTTTCGCTTTATCTTGCCGTTATTAGTATAATCACTTATATAAATAATTTTGTTTTTACCATATGGTAAGTACCATGGAGAAAAGTATGCCGAAAAAATCTAACGAAACCGAAAAAGATTTGAAGAATGAATTGTCTGCTGTAAATGACGATAAAGCCGAAAAGGCAAATTCGCCTAAATCAAGCGACGGAAAAAAACGGAGTGTAAATTCTGTGGCAACAAAAACCAAAGAAAGTAATACGGTTACAAATAAAGAATTTGTGGAAAATGTTTCGGACGGAGATATTGCGGAATACAAAACGTACACCGTCGATTTGGGGCTTCTTCATAAAGACAGATTTAAGAAAAAGAAAAAAGTTTTTTTGGAAACCGATATGTCAAAAGCCGAAAGGATAGAAACATCTTTTGAAACGGGACTTTCCGAAGCACAGGTGAAAAGAAGAAATGAGGAAGGATTTGTCAACAGAACCACAAAAAAAGTAGGAAAAACTTAT
>CASEPJ010000197.1 GCA_949289715.1 uncultured Clostridia bacterium | reverse complement strand
TGGAAGACGGATTTATTCCCGTTATCAGCACACTTGGATGCGATAAAGATGGCAATATTTACAATATAAACGCAGATACGGTTGCCTCGAAAATTGCGGGAGAATTAAAAGCAGCAAGTCTTATTTCTATGACCGATATTAAGGGAATACTTAAAAATAAAGACGATGAAAATTCTTTAATAACTTCCATAAACGTAAGCGAAGCACCTCATTTAATTAAAGAAGGAATAATCTCCGGCGGAATGATACCTAAAGTAGACTGTTGTGTAGAAGCAATTAGAAGAGGTGTTAAAAGAGTATTTATTATCGACGGAAGGGTTCCTCATGCAATTTTAATTGAAATTCTTTCCGATGAAGGTATCGGAACCATGTTTTATTAAAATAAAAACTTAAATTAAAAATAAAATAATCTGCAAAACTGCAGTAACGGACGGTAAAATTATGAACATTTTTGAAGAAGATAAATATTATATTGCCAATACATATTCAAGACAACCCGTTGAATTCGTTTACGGAGAAGGTTCGTATTTATATGATGTAAATGGAAAAAAATATATTGATTTCGGCAGTGGTATTGCCGTCAACGGTTTAGGCATTGCACAATCCGACTGGGCGAAAGCGGTAATTAAACAGATTAAAACTTTACCCCATGTTTCGAATTTATGTTATACGCAGCCTCAGGTCAATCTTGCAAAACTTTTATGCTCAAAAACGAAACTTTCAAAGGTATTTTTTTCAAATTCCGGCGCAGAGGCAAATGAATGTGCAATAAAAGCCGCAAGAAAATACTCATTCGATAAATACGGTGAAGGCAGATACGAAATTATAACTTTAAAAAATTCTTTCCACGGAAGAACCATGGCAACTTTGACCGCAACGGGACAGGATGTTTTCCATAATTATTTTATGCCTTTTTTGGATGGATTTAAATATGCCGAGGCTAATAATTACGAAAGCGTTAAAAAAGCTATTTCGAATAAAACTTGTGCCGTTATGCTTGAATTGATACAAGGAGAAGGCGGCGTAATTCCTCTCGATGTCGATTTTGTAAAAAAAGTTGCGTCATTATGTAAAAAGAAGGATATTCTTTTAATTTTGGATGAAGTTCAGACGGGTAACGGAAGAACGGGCACACTTTATGCATATATGCAATACGGCATAAAACCCGATATTGTTACCACGGCAAAAGGTTTGGGAAACGGTCTTCCCATAGGCGCAACCATGTTTAACGAAAAAACCTCAAACGTTTTAACTCCTGGAACGCACGGTTCCACATTCGGGGGAAATCCTGTTTCCGCTGCCGGAGCATGTGTCGTTTTGAAAAAATTAAACTCCAAATTATTAATTGAAGTTAAGGCAAAATCGGATAAAATTATTTCGGAATTGAGCGGTTTGAAGGGAGTAAAATCCATATCAGGGCTTGGACTTATGTTGGGAATAGAGTGCGACGATTTGAAGGAAAAGGTTAATGCTTGTCTTGAAAAAGGATTGGTAGTCTTAACGGCTAAAAATAAAATTAGATTGCTGCCTGCTTTAAATATATCAAATGATACTTTAGATGCAGGTTTAAATATTTTAAAAGAGGTATTAAAATGAAACATCTGTTAAAGTTGGCTGATTTGTCGGCGGAAGAAATTATAAGTATATTGAATCTTGCCGATCAGCTTAAATTCGAATTAAAAAACAATATAGAACATAAAAGACTTAAAGGGAAAACGCTTGCAATGATATTTTCAAAATCATCTACCAGAACAAGGGTTTCTTTTGAAGTGGGAATGTATCAGTTAGGCGGAAATGCTTTGTTTTTGAGCACAAACGATATACAGTTAGGCAGAGGAGAACCGATTGCCGATACTGCCAGGGTGCTTTCCCGTTATGTTGACGGAATTATGATAAGAACTTTTAAACAAAGCGATGTAGAAGATCTTGCAAAATACGGAACTATTCCCGTTGTAAACGGATTAACCGATTATTGCCACCCCTGCCAGGTTCTTGCCGACCTTATGACTATAAGAGAATATAAAGGTTCTTTTAAAGGTTTAAAACTTTGCTTTATAGGCGACGGAAACAATATGGCAAATTCATTGATCGCCGGTTGCGTTAAATTGGGGATAAATATTACAATCTGCTGTCCTAAAGGTTATTTACCGGATGAAAATTTAGTTGCTTGGGGTAAAAAAGAAGGATTGCTTAAGTTAACTGAAAATGTTTTGGAAGGTGCGAGAAACAGCGATATAATTTATACAGATGTATGGGCAAGTATGGGGCAGGAAGGCGAGGCAGAAAAACGTAAAAAGGATTTTAACGGTTTTCAAGTCAACGACGAGGTTATGTCTGTTGCAAAAAAAGATTGCATGGTTTTACATTGTTTACCTGCTCATAGAGGAGAAGAGATAACTCATGATGTTCTCGAAGCTCACGCCAAAGAAATATTTGATGAAGCCGAAAACAGATTACATGCACAAAAAGCCGTTTTGGTTAAAGTAATGCAAAAATAGTTTTTAATTATAATAAATACGAAATATCATTTTTAAATTTTCGAAAGTCAGTTAAAAAATAACAAAATATTTTGATTTTGACAATAAAATATTTATAACTATGGAAAAAATATATTTAATATTGGAAAACGGAAAAATATTTGAAGGTAAAAGTTTCGGCGCCAAAGGGGAAACAATTGGGGAACTCGTGTTTACGACGGGGATGACGGGATATCTCGAAACTTTAACGGACCCGAGTTATTACGGACAAATCGTAGTACAGACTTTTCCCATGATAGGAAATTACGGAATTATTCCGCAAGATGCGGAAAGCTTTGCTCCGGCGTTAAGAGCATACGTTGTGAGAGATTTTTGTTCTCACCCATCGAATTTCAGGTGTCAAAAAGATTTGAATACATATCTAAAGGAAAACAACGTAATAGGTATTTACGATGTGGATACCAGAGAAATAACCCGTACCGTAAGAGAATACGGAGTTATGAATGCTGCAATATCATTCAAAAAAGAAACTCCTTTCGAATTGAAAAACTATAAAGTTAAAAATGCCGTAGAAAGTGTTACTTCAAAAGGCGGTTTTTATCCCGCTCGAAACGCCGTTTATAATGTTGCTTTAATCGATTACGGAGCAAAAGCCAATATAATAAGGGAACTTAACAATAATTCTTGTAATGTTACGGTATTTTCTTCCGAAGTAAAAGCGGAAGAAATTTTAGACGGTAAATTCGACGCATTGATGTTAAGTAACGGTCCCGGAGACCCAAAAGAAAATCTTTTCCAAATCGAACAGCTTAAAAAATTATTCGGAAAAATTCCCATTTTCGGAATATGTTTGGGTCATCAGCTGTTAGCGCTTGCTACAGGTGCCGATACGGGAAAATTAAAGTACGGGCACAGAGGAACAAATCAGCCCGTAAAAGATTTAAACACCGGCAAAGTATTTATAACAAGTCAAAATCACG
>CASEPJ010000196.1 GCA_949289715.1 uncultured Clostridia bacterium | reverse complement strand
GCTTTTTCGGTATCTACATTATAGTTGGCAAAAACTTTTTTACTTTGTTGATAACGGTTCATATACTACTCCTTTTAATGGTCAAACTGTTTGCCGATAATTTTTTAAAATTTAAATTTATTTTTTATAACATTTAATAAATTGCGATTGCGATTTTACTGTTAATAAGTTTTTAAAGAAAAAGAATTTTTTATAATTTTTCTTGCTTCGTTTATAGAACGCAGCTCGTTATAAATTATCATTTGAATTATGATATTTCCCAATGCGGTAGCCTCGGACGGACCTGCAATTATTTTTACTCCGGTGGATTTTGCCGTCAATTCATTTAAAAACGAATCCGAACTGCCTCCCCCTATGATATTTAAAGTATAGAACTTTTTTTGTAAATTGTTCTGCATTTCCTCCAAAGTCTTTTTGTAATAATTTGCAAGACTGTTATAAATACAATAAAGTAATTGCCCGTTGGTAATATCTTTATTTAATTCCTTTTTTACTGCGGCGCTCATACTTGCGGGTGCCATAAATATCGGTTTATTGCAGTCCACAATATAATCAAAACGATTAGCTCTTGCAAGTCTTTCTCCCTCCGCAAAATCTATGCCCATTTCTCTTCTTACAGATTGAAGCATCCATAATCCCATAATGTTTTTTTGATATCTGAAAGTATTTTTATAACCGCCCTCGTTGGAAAAATTGTCGCTTAAGCTCTTATTGTCGGTATGTGCCGTTTTCTGTTCTATTCCCAATAAGGACCAAGTACCGCTGGAAATATAAGGCGATTCGAAATCTTTTTTTAAAGGTGTTGCAATTACGGCACAAGCAGTATCGTGAGTGGCACACAGACAAACATTTAAATTGCCTCCGACTATTTTTGAGACTTTCTCCTTTAACATTCCCACTTTATAATTATCGGCGATATCGCAAAATAATCTTTCAGGAAAACCTAACTTGTTTGTAATATATTTATCAAACTTACCCGTCGAAGCATTGATTAAACCGGTTGACGTCGCATTGGTATATTCTTTCAATTTTATTCCGGTAAGTTTATAAATTATATATTCGGGAAGCATTAAAAAATCCGTAGCATTATTCAACCTACCCTCTTCTTTGTCGCAATAAAGTTGATAAATTGTATTAAAAGGCTGGAACTGAATACCCGTGCGGCTGTAAAGTTCTTCAAAGGGAATCAAAGAATGAACTTTATTTATATAATTTTGCGTGCGATAATCTCTATAAGCATAACAGGGTAAAATTTCTTTATCGTGCGACATTAACACATAATCGACCGCCCATGTATCCACGGACATACTAATAATATCGCCGAAACTTGCCAAGGCCTTCGCAATGCCTATTTGCACGTTATTTAAAATCTCCTGTAAATTCCAAACCAAATGCCCGTTTTCGTTTTTTAAAAAATTATCAAATCGATATACTTCTTCTGTCTCGAATTTTCCGTTTTGCAGCCATCCGACAATATGTCTGCCGCTTGTTGCGCCTATATCGACTGCCAAATATCTTTGCATATTTTTCACCTCATCAGAATTATAACATTTATTTAAAAATAAAACAATGACACTTTTTTATTAAAAAAGTAACTTAATTTGACATATGTTTTTTTAAATGATAAAATACAATTATGGAAAAAAATATATTACAAAAAGTTACAAAATTATCAAAAGAAGAAAAAGAAATTTTATTACACGGCAAAAATATCGATTTAAACAATTACTCCTCATCGAAAAATTTTATATTTAACAGCAATAAATTACTAAACGAAAATAAACAAATAGATTTACGTCTGCATACAAGGTTTATAGATTTTCCCGAACACAGCCATGATTACCTGGAGTTTATGTATGTTTATTGCGGAAAGATAACTCATATTATAAACGGAGAACGGCTTGTTTTAAAAAAAGGCGATATACTTTTTATGAACAAAAACATAAAACACAGTATTTTAAAAGCCGACAAAGAAGATATAGGCATTAATTTTATAGTTTCCAACACGTTTTTAAATCATATAATAAAAAATGTGGAACAAAACCCGGTAATTAGCGGTTTTCTTATGAGAAATATCGATTCCGCAAGCGAAGGAGAATATTTGTATTTTAAAACGGCCGATATATTTCCCATACAAAACATAATGGATAATCTTATATTCACCCTCGCTTTAAAAGAAGAAAAAAATTATATATTGACAACGCAGCTTGTTGCTTTACTTTTTTCCTATCTTTCCTTTTATAAGGAAACGTTAACGAGCAGTCTTAAAATTTCTAATCCGAACGTAATTTTTTGCAATAAAGTGCAACTTTTTATAGAAGAAAATTATTTAAATGCTTCTCTTATAAAACTTGCAAACGAAATGGGTTACAATCCCGAGTATTTATCACGGAAAATCCGCTTGCTTTTTTCAAAAACATTTAAAGATTTGGTTTTGGAGGAACGGTTAAATATTGCCGCTAAACTGTTAGAATCTTTTGATCTTAAAATCGAAGACGTTATAAATGCAGTCGGATACGAAAATAAAACATTTTTTCATAAACTTTTTTATAAGAGATTCGGTATTTCCCCATATAAATATAAAAAACTTCATCATTAAAAAACCCATCATTTAATTATTTTTGCCAAATCGATTTTTTCAAATTTAAAAAAATCAAATTAAAAAACATAAAAAATCCGCAATTAAATTGCGGATTTTTTTAATTGTTTTGCTAAAATCATTATTTAATTTTACATTTTTTATTTAATTATTTAAAGTAATTTATATAAAATTTTATAAAGCATTTTTTTAATTTTGCCTTTCGATTTAAAGTTATGCACACATATAATATAATTTTAAAATTGCGCTTAACGATAAAATTAGAGTTTTATTATATTTTACAGCTAATTATATAATAATTTTAAAGCAAAGATTTATAAAGTGCAATAATATCTTCTTTCGTAGGGTCTTTGGGATTACCCGGTCTGCAAGCGTCGTCCATAGCCGACTGAGCCAAAAAGTCTAAATCTTTTTCTTTGACAATGTTTTTCAAATCGGCAGGAATACCGACATCTAAGGAAAGCTGTTTCACGGCGTCGATTGCGGCTTTTCTGTACTCTTCCACAGTCATATCGTCGACTCCTTTTACTCCCATTGCACGGGCGATTTCTCTGTATTTTTCTCCCGTGGCATCTGCGTTATATTCCATAACCGTAGGAAGAATTATTGCGTTTGCAACTCCGTGAGGAGTATCGTATAACGCACCTAACGGATGTGCCATGGAATGAACAATTCCGAGTCCTACGTTGGAAAATCCCATACCGGCAATGTACTGTCCCAAAGCCATACCTTCCCTGCCTTGCAAAGTGTTCTTAACCGCATCTCTAAGCGAACGAGAAATAATTTCTATTGCTTTTAAATGGAACATATCGGAAAGTTCCCATGCGCCTTTTGTAATATAACCTTCTATTGCATGAGTTAAAGCATCCATACCTGTTGCGGCGGTAAGCCCTTTGGGCATCGTACTCATCATATCGGGGTCTATAATTGCAACTACTGGTATGTCATGTGGATCCACACAAACGAATTTGCGGTTTTTATCTACGTCGGTTATAACGTAATTTATAGTAACTTCTGCCGCCGTTCCGGCAGTCGTGGGAACGGCAATAATCGGAACGGAAGGATTTTTTGTATCTACCGCTCCCTCAAGACTTCTTACGTCTTCGTGTTCGGGATTTGCAATGATTATACCTATTGCTTTAGCCGTATCCATACTCGAACCGCCGCCTATGGCAATAATATAATCCGCTCCGCTTTTTCTAAAACTTGCTACACCCGTTTGTACGTTTTCTATTGTGGGATTGGGCTTAATATTGGAGTACAGTTCGTATAATAAATTGTTTTTATTAAGTACGTCCAAAACTTTGTTTGTAACTTTGAATTTAACCAAATCCGGGTCGGAACAAACAAACGCTTTTTTAAAAGCACGTTTTTTTGCTTCAACAGCTATGGCTTCAATAGCTCCCACACCGTGATAACTTGTTTCGTTAAGTACAAATCTGTTCATAATCAACCTCCGATAATTTTATTAAATAAACATAAATAAACATAAAATTTATTTTTTTAGTTTTTACTTATTAATAATATAAACAAATAATGTGATTTTAATATTTTTAGCCGTTTCTTGCTTTAATTACACGACCTACCTTTTAAAACTTTTATTGAAATTAATTTATTTGAAAAAAAATGTATATAATAATTTTCAATAAAAAATTGCATCATCAAATTTAAAAATTTTTTAAATTGAGTTTTTTTGTGTTATAAATTAAATTATTTATAATAATTATTTTTCTTTTCAATATTAAAATACATTATCAATAAGACTTTGTCAATATTTTTTAAAATTATTTATCTTAAATTTTTAATTTCCATAATTGTTTCCCATTCAAAAAAATTAAATTCATAAATTTTATTTTTTAAGAAAAATATATCAAAAATAGCAAAAAATTTTATAAAAACTAATTTAATTTTTTCCGATTTTAATGAACATAATTTTATTTTTTATTTAATAATTTCAATTAAATATGCCGAATTCAACGTTTTTAATTTTCAAATTCTTTAAATTTAATTAGTTTATTGTTTTCGCATTGAATTAAATGTTATTTATATTTTTTTAGCTATTGAGTTAAAAAACAACGCAATAAATATTTTCAAAACACGTTTCGATAAAACATTCAATAATAAAAATTGCAGAAATTAATCGAAAATTTTAGAAATTTCCGACATAGTCAAGTCGTGCCATTTTATAAGATTTTCCAATTTATTGCATACCGTTGTTACATCCTTTAATACTATTTCCGCCGAACAGTTATTTCTTTTAACAGCATTCCCAATACGCACGATTTCTTTTTTCACCGCATTTTCGTCAAAAGATACGCCCGCAACAAATGCTGGATTGGGCTTTGCCGAAACAACATAACGGTTTCCCATTTGCGCACAGGCATTATCTATATCCGCCCACGGAGATATGCTGATTTTTCTCAAATTCGGAATTTGTTCTAATATACCTATTTTTTTATCCAAAGGCTCACAGCATCCGTAATAAACAAATCCGAAATCGGCAAGAGCTTCTTTCACATAAAAAATATCAAATTCTTCGTGCATTTTTGGCGAAACAGAGGCGAAAATTTGAGCTAATCCTCTGCCCCATAACTGTTTTTTAGTAACTTTACCAACTGAAGGTTCGAATTCATCGGAAAGCGCCGCCGTACTGTGGCAATAGAAAGAATTTTCTTCCAGCAAATTCATGTCTTCCAATTTTTTCATTTTATCCAAAAAAATATCGGTCAGTCTTCTAATTAATTTATGCATAAAACAAGGTCGCTCTATTAAATCGTAAAAAAAAGTATCTAATCCGCAAAAATTAACGATATCGTCAAGATTTTTAAGTCCCAACCCGTAACCAGTTTCACAACCGACAAGTTTTAACGGAAGAATATCGCCGAACAAATCTCCCGCTTTTTCAAGCACTTCAAAGGTGGTTTTTTCATCGTAAGTCAAAATTTCTTCGTGCAGTAGTTTGATATCGTCTTCGTTTTTAATTTGGTTTTCGTAAGTATGACTTAAAAGTAACTCTTGTCCTTCTTTTTCTTTTCGATATACACCTATCCCCGAAGAACCTACGATTTTCGTAACAGGGAAAAAGGGGTGATAAATTGTGTTGCAAGGAATATATTTATGCCGAAATAGTTTTTCTCTGAAAAACCATTCTAAGCTGCGATGAAATTCGTCTTTACATTCAAGGGTTAAAACATTGTCCGCATTTAATTCTTGCCAGGGTAATTCGTCCATTAACACAATAGGTTTTAACTGCTTTAAATCGTTACAACCTTTATGCCTTTTGATATTGTTAAAATTTTCTTCGCTGAAAGCAATTTCTGTATATTGTTTAGCCAATTCACGCAAAATTTCTCTATCCGTTTTCATAATTACCACCTAATTAAATTATAAGAATATTAATTTTCAAATAATATGTTTAAAAAATTGACTGTCATTTTTATTTATATTATAATTTAAAAAAATGCTTAAGTATTGCATAATATTGCCATTTTTTTATAAAATATTGCTACAGGTGAATATATGAACAATTACAGTAATTTCCGTTTTTTTTACAATTCCTCCGATTACAGTAAGGAACATCTTTTAATCAGCGACGCCATGGGCTACGAGTCCAACCCGAATTTTTCTATTTGCAGAGATTATTTCGATAATTATTTGGTAATGTACGTTTTAAAAGGTACGCTAATAGTCGAACAATACGGAATAAAAAAAGAGATTGCATCGGGTAACGGAATTTTACTTTCTTTAAAAAATCCTCACAAATATTATTTTAAAAAAAATACAAACACGCACATAGTATGGTTCCATTTCAACGGTTTTACGGCGACGAAATGGATTTTTACACTGACAGCAAATAATAAACTGCCCTACGTTTACAATTATTACAACGCAGAAAAGGATATTTACGAACTGTTCGAACTTACCAAACAAAACAGCAAATACAAAGAATACGAAATATCGGTTCAAATTTATAAAATATGTTTAAAAATTTTAGAAACACCGCTTTACGATACGGCAATAAAATTCAATCCCGATAAAAACTTTATCGATTCAATAGACCAATATATATTAAATAATATAAGCGAGAAAATATCTCTGGCGGATATGTCGAAAAATTTTTCTTTCAGCAAATATCACTTTTGTAGAAAATTTAAAAATATTTTTAAGACCACACCTTTTAATTACATAACGGAAATGAAAATAAACATTGCAAAAAAAATATTGACCGAAAGCGAAGACTCCGTTGCGAGTATAGCGCAATTTTTAGGATTTTACGACCAAGGTTACTTTTCCAACACATTTAAAGCGAAAACAGGGTGCTCTCCCAATGCTTTCAGGAAAAAAAGCGTCAATAAAAAAATATAATGCCATTTATTAAAAAATATTTTAAAAATAAAAAT
>CASEPJ010000195.1 GCA_949289715.1 uncultured Clostridia bacterium | reverse complement strand
CGGCGGCGGTGAAGAAAGCGGCGGACTTTCTACTGGCGCAATAATAGGAATAGTAGTAGGTGCAGTAGTGGTAATAGGCGCAGTAGTAGCAGCGGTAATAATAATAAAGAAGAAAAAAGCCGCATAATAAATTAAAAAACCATTAAAAAAACCGTACTTTAAAAGTGCGGTTTTTTTAATGCCAAAAGAATGGAAATATTGAAATAATAATAAAAATAGCAATTTAGCAAAAGAAACATAAAAAGCAATTAAAAAATAAATTATGTTGTTTATAAAAAAATATAACAAAAGAATTATAAAGAGCATTTAAAAATAAAAAGATTTATAAGTTAAATAATTTATAAAATAAACATAATAAATTAACTAAATTTAAAAAATAGTTTTAACTTAAATACAATAAATACTCTTTGGCTTAAATAGAAAAAATACGTTTTGGCTTAAAAAACGAGGCTTAAAAAAGAAAATAAGGATAAACGTTTAAGAAAATAATTAAATGTTAAATATCGGCAATATAATTTCAATTTATGCTTTTAATTTTGAATTGAGTAATATTTTTTAATTATTTTTAAAAGCAACCGTTAAAGCAGATTCTTTTATTTGAGATAGATTTTTATCGTAAAGATTTGAATTGACTGTATATGAACACAGCAAATAATAAAAGTTATTTTCGTAAGCCGTTACAAATACTTTATATTCAGCTGAATCGTATTCGAAATAATAGTCTGTATAATAATAAGTTATCTCTTCGTTTTCAAATGTTTCTATTGTGCAATTATAATGTTCCAGCTGATATAAACTATATTTTAAATATTCATCTGCTGAATCAAATACGTCTTCGGCAGAACCTTTTTGTAAAATTACGGAAGTAAAAAGAACATCGCCGTTCGTTAAAGCGAGTGCATAGTCGTTATCGTCTACAATTTCATAATTTTTGTCGAGGGATATAGAAAAATATTCGCATTCAAAAGTTTTTTCTCTTGCTGAGCAGGATGCAACAAGAAATAAGAAGTTTATAATTAAAATTATAGTTATTGTATTTTTTAAAAAATTCTTCATGTTTTTTCTTAAGTTTTTTATTTGTTTAACAAAGCAAATTAATTAATAGCAAGAATTATTTAGCGTATTAATTGAATATTTTAAATAATATCAATATTTTATACTTAAAATTGCACTTTGTCAACCCCTTTGTAAAATATATGCCGTTAAGATGTCATATTGATAGTGTTAAAATATTTTTACAGTCAATGTGTTTAAAAAAATTAAAGGGGTGTACTGATATGAAATATGATAAATCTTCCGTAAAAACACTGTGGGCTCTTACTGCTTTAAGTTCTTTAAAAATGTTCGGCAAAGAAATTAAAAACTTAAATATGCTTATGGAATTAAACATAAAAAAAGCAAGAAGAGCACCTTTATACAAAAGCATTGAAATAATGGATAATGTTTCTACTTTACGAATGAGAAAAAACAATATGTTGGCCGTTAAAGAGGGGATTGTCAGGGCATTCAGAAGGCTATGCGATGACGACAAAAAATTGCTTTATTTTAAATGTATTAAAAACTGCCGCTTTGATAAACTTTACGAATTAAATAATATTTCCGATATGAATTTGGAAAAAAATTTTGACGGTGCGGCAAAAAGATTTTCAAGTAATCTGGAAAGAGAAAACGTTTTGGATATAGGTGTTTTATCTTCTGAAGACTGGTTAAAAAAACAGTATGTTAAAACTTGCAGAGAAGACAGAAAATACATTCAAAACGAAGTAGTATGAATATTATTGCCAAGGTTATTTAATTTCGGTAAAATTATTAGATGATTGGGATTTTTTAACGACTAAAAAACACATTGTAAAAAAAGCGGGAAATAACGTAGTTTTTAATTTTTTAACTTTAAAACACATTAATATTTCCGCTTTTTTACGCTGTTAAAGTCTATGAAATATAGAAAATATGAATAGAAAATATAAATAAATAGAAAATATAAATGGATATTATATGAGCATATGATAATATAAAATTATTTTGTAACTACGGCAAAAAATTCCAAAAATTCGTTACCTGTATTAATTAAACTGTGAGAATGTCCTTTAGGACAATAGTGAAACTGAGATGCGCAAACCGGTATATTTTCGCCGTCGTAGCAAACGGTTCCGTCACCTTTTATAATATAAATTATTTCACTGTCTGTTTCGTGTTTATGAAGTCCTATAGAAGCACCGGGTTCGAGTTTTCCCAAAAGCATTTTATTTTCGGCATCTTCATATATATTAGCCGTAAAATCTTTTTTTCCGCCTTTAAAATTTTTTATTACCGATTTTTCTAATTTAGATTTGTCAAAAACCATTTTTTTTCCTTTTTTTAAAATTATTTTCAATTATTTATTTAAAAAAACTAATATTTTTAAAATGTTATAAATACGATATTTAAATTTTTTTTATGTCAATGTTTTTTGAAGGAGATTTTTCTTTATTAAATTTAGCTTTTAGTTTATTTACGATGTTTGTAATGAAAGGCGTTATTACGTCGTCCTTTTCAGTTTGTATTTCGCAAGTTCCTATTAAAATATATATAAACATTAAAATATCAATATTGAAGAAGGTTATATCCATAAGCCCGTATAATTCTACTATTAATACCGAAACAAACGAAAATACTTTAAATATATTGCAATTGTTAAAGAAAGAAAAGAAACGGAAAACATACATCATTATAAAGCATAAGAAACCGAAAATCCCGACACTCAATAAAATTTGCAGAAGAGTATTGTGTGCCATCATCATGTTATGCGCATCCACTCTGTTTAATGCGTTTCCGAAAAAGCCTATTCCGAAAATTGGATTTTCTTTTATAATGTTTAAGGCATGCTTATATAATTCTATTCTGCCCGAATCGTTGAAACCCTTATTTATCATACTGCCGAACAGTTCCCAAACGCTCTTTTTAAAAATTAACATTAAAACAATTAAAGTTATGCTGAAAGTAAAAAAAACAATGAGCATATTTGTTCTTCTTTCCGATTTGTAAAATGCATATATGTACATAAAAGGAAAAAGTAAAACCGCAAATAATATGCATCCTCGGGATAGAGTAAATACTATGCCTGTGCATGTTATTAAAGAGAGCAGCATATAAATCCATGAAAACCTATTGTTAACGGATAAATAAAGTATCATAGGTGCGCTAATAATCAAATAAACGGCTATATTATTGGAAATTCCCCAGCCTAAATCGATAGATTTTAAGCGGAAAGCTTCGTTAACGTCAGGTACGGTCAAATAATAAAAAAGCATTTCTGACATAACCGCAGCGGCTACATAAAGAAAAATTTTCGCTATGTATTTTTTTCTTTCTTTGTCGATAAAGTTTACGCTTAATACATAAATAATTATAATGGCTGCAAAATATCCCAATACAAAAAGCAAATTGATTACTTTATAGTCCGATTTTATAAATAATCCCGAAATTAATGCCCCTACGGCAGCAATTAGCAACCAATAAAATTGTTT
>CASEPJ010000194.1 GCA_949289715.1 uncultured Clostridia bacterium | reverse complement strand
TGATTATACATATTAAATGAAATTTTGTCAAATACTTTTAAATATACGTTAAAATGTTTAAATTAATGAAATTTTTTAACATTATTTTGATAATTTTGTTAATTTTAAAAGAAAAAAATCACATTAAATTTATGTTAATCTTTATATTATATCCGCTAAAATAAAGGATAAACAAAAAATATTTACAAATAATGTTTTAATATAAATTATAATTAATTAATTTCATATTAAAAAGCTTTTTTTAAATTATTTAAATTATAAAAAACTTATTTTAATTATAAAAAATATATATTTTAAAAAAACTACATATTTTATTTAATTAATTTTTAGTATTATGTAAAATTATATTTATTTTTAAAATATTAAAAAAAATTATGTTTTAAAAAACATTATTAAAAAAAGTCATTAAAAAAATTTTAGTATAAGGTTTATAAATAAAAATAATAGCAAAATTAAATATTTTATTAAAAATTCAATATTTTTATTATTTACAAAATAAAATATAAAAATATTCTACTCAAAAAATCTATAAAATTATCCTTGAAAAATCACATTATTGTTTTTAATTATCGCACTATTTTGCACCAACATCTCTTCCTAAATCACAGGTATAAACTATTTCTATTATATCCCCGTCTTTTAAAGTAACTTTAGCACAATCCGTCGATAAAAATTCTCCGTTTACTTTATACATCCATCCCGATAATTCACCGCAAGAGAACTGATATAAATTATTAATTCCCTCAATATACTGTCCGTTATCGATATTGGATTTAAATTCCGCTTGAATTTTATTATATCGCAAGACCCTGTTTAATATTTCATATACTGTATCATTCGGTCTTAAGACGTATTCTTTTTTATCAAGTATTATTCCGTTCTGAGGAATAATACCCTCCGCTTTCAAAGAATTATCCAATTTGTCCCAATTATCCAAAACAGTTTCGCAGGATATAGACAAAAAAACGGTTTCACTGTCTTCTTTTATATCGTCCAAATGACTTAAATAATATTCTTCGGGAGATTGAATTTTAACGCCGCTAAATAACAATACCAATGCAAAAACAATTACGGCAACGATAATTAAATCTTTTTTCATTCTTCGTCATCCTCGTTGATGATTTCTTTTTTTGCCTTTTTGCGTTTTTTTATATCGATCATTAGCACCGTTAAACATATTAGCACAACGATTGCAACACAAACGGATATTATAACGGCTCTTTGCTGAGACTCGAGTTTTATTTTTGCCACTTTTAAATCTTCGTAACCTGATATTAACTGTTTATCCTGATCGCTTAAAGCATCAACCGACGCTAAAAGATTACGAACGCTCTTTAAATCTCTTAATTTTAAATTATCCAATGGATAAATCATTTTTTCAATCTGTGAATTCAAGAGGGAAATTTCATCGAAAATACTTTCTATTTGCAACAATCTATAATTAAGATTTTGCATATACATCGAAAGTTCCTGATCCAATGAAACTCTTTTTAAAATATACAACAATTTTAAAGTCGACGTATATTGAGAAGTTGCAGGAACGGACGATAAAATATCATCTGCCAAAATTTTATTTTCCTGCGCAAATTCATATAAGGTTGAGGTCTTTTCATAATTGCCTTTAAAAATTTCTTCGTCGGAAGGAATGTTTAATTGATATTTATTAGCTTCCTGCAATACAAATGCGTAATTTTTTATATATCTTCTGTTATATGCAGGTATTTCGGACAATAAATTTAAAATATTCTCTGTTTTCTCCTTATCGGGACTTGCAATTGCATCTTCTATATGATTGTTTATTTGGTTAATTTCGTTTTTTTCTTCTACCGTAAAATCTTTTCGCAAGTCGAAAAGTGCTCTTTTTTCATTATCGAAACAATCGAGTGCGGCCAAAGCATAAAAAACTTGTTCGCAAGACATAGAATCGGATTTATTTTCTTGATTATCGTTTACAGTATGGCAAAATCCGCCATCCGAATTCAAATATTTTAAAAGTCCGTCTAAAACGTTATTGCCGTTTTTAATGAACTTTTCATCATTGTAAATATCTTTGCCGTAACTTAACAGGGCTATCATTACCCACGCCGTACTTTTCGAATTGGGAACATTCCAGCTGCTATAATCACCATCGTTTTCTTGAATAGAAGACAATGTTTCAAAAGCTTTATCGACAACTTCGCTTACTGTAAGCGACTCACCGTTAATAATAAAAATTTCTGAAGTATTGTAATAAGGAGCCAACGCAGTTAATGCCATTCCCGTCATATCCGGGTCGGATATATCCCCGCTTAAAGCAAACCCCCCGTCACTTAAACGTCTAGATAAAATTTGTTTAACATATTCCTTTCGTAAAGTATCGTTTGGCGTAACATAACCTTTTGCGTCGAGCGTTAAAAGCGCCCATATATAGCCGTTTATTCCTTGCCTGCCTACATTATCATATAAATAAGTAGTCAACGCCAATAAATCTTTTTCTCCATCATTCGTAAATATACTTGAAGGCTCCCCTCCCGCAGCATAATACGCTAAAGACATTCTGTAAAAATCGGTTACGAGATTTTTTGAAATTCCGTCGTTTTCTATAATAGATGCCATTTCTCTTTCACAAGCTGCTGCATATGCCGTATAATCGTCGTCCATTCCCATACGCCCCATAGCAAATGCATACCAATCAAGACTTGTTCCGAATGAATTTTTTAATATGTTGCCGGAAAACAATTGCGATGTTTCCGATAAGCCCAAAGAATTTTTTTTCCAATTCAATATCCCGTAAGCCAACTCGTTTGTACCGTAATTTTTTGCTAATGCAAAATTGGGAGCCGAAAAAACGACTCCCGTAAAAAATATCGATATGCAAAGTATAATCAAAATAAATATTTTTATTTGTTTATTATTAATAAACGACATCCGATATCTTAACCCCATGTTTCAAGATTGAAAATATAAACAGCATCTTTTTCCAATGTTACTTCGGCAAAACCTTTGTTTGCATAATAACATTCGTAGCCGGCAACATTTACTTTATCGTCGGTGTCGCTAAAAGACCTTAATGTAGTATAAGATGCGAGATACTCTTTATTATCTACATTGGGAACAATCCCGTGTAAACCGTCAAGAGAAATATATCCGCCGCTTTCGCTGGACTGGAGATTGAATACGTCCTTATACTGCTCGGATGTAAAAACATCGTATAAGGTAGCACCCTCTTCGAAATAAGACAAATTGATGGTTTCTGTGTATACGACATCTCCGTTTTTAACAATAACCGTAGCTTTGTCGAAATTTTCGTCGTCTTTGTTACAAGCAGCAAAAGTAAAAAACAAACAAACTGCAAGTATTACCAATATTATTGATTTCATTAAATTGGTAATATTTTTCTGTTTCATATGTACCTCCGTTAATAATGCAAATATTAAATTTTGCCTGCAAAATCAAAGACATTATAGCATAATAATTTTTTATAGGCAACAAAAAAAATAAAAAAATCTTGTCATATTTAGCAAATATTAAAACAAATATTTTGTCTTTATTTTGATAAGTAAAATTAAATTTTTTTACTTTTTTGTATTTTTATTTATATAATTTCTCCTTTTTTAAATTCTCTCGGCGTTGTATTTGTAATTTTAATAAAATTTCTGTTGAATGAACGTATAGTATCGTAACCGCACAATGTAGCTATTTCCGTAATGGATTTATCGGTGTTTAAAAGTAAATATTCGGCATGATTTATTCTGTAACCGTTTAAAAAAGCGGAAAAATTATTTTTTAAACGATCGTTTAAATATCCGGATAGATAATTATAGTCATACCCCAAAGCCTTTGCCGCACTCTTTAATGAAATATTATCTTTAAAATTTTCCTGAACGTACTGAACCAATGCATTTATCAGCTGGTCGGTTTTACCGTTGATATTTACCAAATCCGCATATTCGAGAAATGATGCGCAAATATCGTATAATACCGACTTTGTACGGTATTTATTAGATGCTCCGTTTTCAAAATATTTTGTTATGTCTTCTTTTTCTACATATTCGAATACGGGATTCATACAAGTTTTATCTTTTATAAAGTCATAAAAATCATAGACATAAGAAATAGAAAAAATATAATAAAAGCTGTTAGAATAGTTTGCCGTATTATACCCGTGAGCATGGTTGGGAAAAACCAAAGCCGCCTGTCCTTTTTTTATGTTGAAACTGCCGGAATCGGTAATCAGAGTAAGCTCGCCCTCTGTAACCGCCACAAGTTCGAAACTTTTATGAATATGCATGGGAAATTTACGATTAATATCTCTGTGCGCCACTACAAAATCTTTTTCCAAAGAATTCTGAGCTTCATATAACAGCATAAAGACAACCTCCGAAATTTCTTAATTATTGTCTATTATTATAACTAAAAATGCTTGAAAAATCAATTAATTTCTGATATTATTTAATTATTAAGCTAATATTTCAAAAAGGAGTTATAAAATATGTCTTTTAAAGAGTACTTTCCGCAGGTCAAAAAAATAAAATATGAAGGTCCTAACAGCGATAATCCTTTTGCTTTTAAATATTACGATGCGGAAAAAGTCATTTCGGGTAAAAAAATGAAAGATCATTTAAGATTTTCCCTCGTTTGGTGGCATACCCTTTGCGCAGACGGAACAGATATGTTCGGCAGAGGCACTATGGACAAATCTTTCAACGGTAAAAATCCGCTGGAAATTTACAAAAACAAAGTATATGCCGCATTCGAAATAATGGAAAAATTGGGTATAGAATATTTTGCATATCACGACAGAGATATTGCTCCCGAAGGAACTACCCTCGCCGAAACAAATAAAAACATAGACGAAATAGTACCAATAATCAAATCGGAGATGAAAAGAACAGGTATTAAATGTTTATGGGGTACTGCAAATCTGTTTAATCATCCTCGATATATGCACGGTGCGGGAACTAGTCCTTTTGCGGACGTATACGCTTTTGCTTGCGCACAATCGAAAAAATCCGTCGAAACCGCCGTTGAGCTTGGTGCGGAAGGTTATGTATTTTGGGGAGGCCGTGAGGGATACACCACTTTACTTAACACGGACATGAAATTGGAACAGGATAATTTAGCCAGATTTTTAAAGATGACTTCCGACTACGCCATAAAATTAGGTTTTAAAGGAGGTTTTTATATCGAACCCAAGCCGAAAGAACCCACCAAACATCAATATGATTTCGACGCCGCTACTGTAATAGGCTTTTTGAAAAAATATAAATTGGACGACAGATTTACTCTCAATATCGAAGCTAACCATGCAACGCTTGCAATGCATACTTTTCAACATGAATTGCGTGTTGCAAGAGACAATAATGCTTTCGGAAGTATCGATGCAAACCAAGGAGATTATCTCTTAGGTTGGGATACCGACCAATTCCCGACTAATATTTATGACACTACCCTTTGTATGTATGAAGTATTAAAGGCAGGCGGATTTAAAACGGGAGGTTTAAACTTTGACGCAAAAAGCCGCAGAGAAAGCCATACACCGGAAGACATATTCTTAGCACACATAGCGGGAATGGATGCTTTCGCCAAAGGTCTTTTAGCTGCAGACGAACTTATTAAAAAAGGAACTTTAGACGATTTTGTGGCAAAACGTTATTCTTCATATACCTCGGGAATAGGAAAAAAGATTGTAGAAGGCAATATTTCCATTGAAGAACTTGAAGAATATGCTTTAAAAATGGGCGAAGTTAAAAATATCCCGAGCGGAAGGCAGGAAATGTTGGAAAGTGAACTTAACAGAATTTTATTTAAATAATCCCTACCGAATTCTTTAAATAAATTAAAGTTATAAATTAAGGCAATAGCGATAAATAAAATATAAAAAGTTTAAAAAGGTTTTTGTTTTGTTATATAATAACAATATAATAAAACAGCCTTTTTAAACTTTTTTTCATTTAAAATAATATTTAAAATATAAATCAAAATAAATTATTTTTAATTATATCTTCTAATAATTTTTAAATTGTTTTTTATATAAATCGGCATAAACGCCGTTAATATCCATTAACTCTTTATGCGTGCCGTATTCGACTATTCCCTCTTTTGTAATTACCGCTATTTTATCGGCATTTTTTATTGTTGAAAGCCTGTGCGCTACCACTACGACGGTTCTGCCTTTGCTTAAACTTTCAAGAGATTCCTGAATTTGCATTTCAGTTATGTTATCCAAAGCCGATGTAGCTTCATCCAATATCAATATTTTAGGATTTTTCAAAAAAGCCCTTGCTATCGATATTCTCTGCTTCTGCCCGCCGGAAAGTTTTATTCCTCTTTCTCCCACATCCGTTTGAAATCCTTTAGGAAGCGACTTTATATATTCGAGTATATTGGCTTTTTCTGCTGCTTCTTCAATTTCTTTTTGTGTAGCGTTAAAATTTCCGTATGCTATGTTTTCTTTAATTGTACCGGCAAATAAAAATACATCTTGAGCAACCATTCCTATATTGCGTCTCAACGACTCTTTTGTTACAGTTGCTATATCTACCCCGTCTATTTTTATTTTTCCTGACGACAATTCGTAAAATGCGGGCATAAGATGACATAACGTGGTTTTTCCTCCGCCAGAGGGACCTACCAAAGCTAAAGTTTCGCCGGCATTAACGGTTAACGAAAGATTTTTAACTACCATATTATCCTCTTCACCGGAATACGAAAAGGAAATATTTTCGAATTCTATTTTACCGTTTGTTACTTTTAATTCCACAGCGTTTGGCGGTTCGTTTTCTTCTTTAACTTTTAAAACTTCTTCAAATCTTATAAATCCGCTCATTCCACCCTGTATCTGTTCAAAAATGGAAATGAAAGTTCTTATGGGGTTTATTAGTATGACTATATATAAAATAAAAGCGGTAAAATCACCCGGTTGTATTAAGCCGTAATAGAAGAACAAGCCTCCAGAAAGCAATGCGATAAAATATAAAAAATCTATAAAAAAATTCATAACCGAGTGAAAATTCGCCATTTTTTTATAAGCTTCGTTTCGAGCGGTTTGATATTTTATATTATAATCGTTGAAAATTTTGGCCTGATGAATTTCCGCAGTGTAAGCTTTAGATACCCTTATTCCCGCTACGGAACTTTCGATTCCCGAATTTATTTCACCCGTTTCTTCACGCATTTTCTTAAATGCGTTCAGCATGCCCTTTCTTGAAAGAATTGCATAAACTATTAAAACGGGAATAATCAATGCAACAATAAGCGATAATATGGGGTGTACAAATATAAGCAAAATCAATGCTCCGAAAATTGTTATAACCGATAAAAACACATCCTCAGGTCCATGATGAGCAAGTTCGGAAATTTCGAAAAGGTCGTTTATCATTCTCGACATTATTGTACCCGTTTTATTTTCGTCGTAATAAGAAAAAGGAAGTTTCTGTAAATGAGCAAACAATTTTTTTCTCATATCCCCTTGTATTCTGACGCCCACCATATGCCCGAAATATTCCACTATATAAGTCAAACAGGCTTTTAAAATATAAATAAAAAGAAGTATGCCCAGCCAAATTAAAATTAACTTCAAATTTTTATTAGGAACATAATAATTTATTATGTTCTGTGTAATAAACGGATAAAACAAATTACATACGGCAATTAAAAACGCACAAAAAATATCGAGAAAAAATAATTTTTTATGCGGTTTATAATAGGAAACGAAATGCTTAAGCATATCTTTGGATGATGATTTTTTTTCTTTATTGTTATCTTTATTTAAATTTTGAGTTTTCATTTGAATTTTAATAAATTAATAAATAATTATATATACGCTAAAATTATTGCTTATTATAAATTTTTCATTACTTTTTATCTGTTCTTTCAAAATTATCTTGGGAAATCGATTTAAAAGAATTTTTCACGTTATCCAAATCATTCAATAATTTTTTGGTTTTCGCATTTTCATTGCTCACGCTGTTTTTCTTAAATAAAACAATCGAAATAAATAGAAAAAATACTGCAATTATGGCTAAAAATATTTGACCTTCAATAGCGACCAAAAAATCGAAAATTGTAATTATAGTCAAATTATCAATTTGTGATTTCACTATACTCTCCAAACTTTCGGGAAAAATCAAACTGCAGCATAAAAAAGCTATAAATACTAAACTCAATATAAGCAACAAAATAGCAAATATTATTTTTAACGCTTTCATAATACACCTTCTTTATAAT
>CASEPJ010000193.1 GCA_949289715.1 uncultured Clostridia bacterium | reverse complement strand
TATTATATATATAATAAAAATAAATATATAATAAAAATAATAAAATATAATTTAAAAATTATTATTTAAATATACATAAATATGTTATAACATAAAAAAATACATTTCAAAATTTAAAAAAATATTGATTATTGAAAAATGCTGTGGTAAAATAAATAATAAGGAAAATATTCCGAATAAATTAATATGGAGGAAATTATGGAAAAAATTAAAAAAAGAAGTATAGTTTTTATACTTATTTTGTCTTTAATGGCAGGTTTAATAATGGCTTGTCTACCGACAAAATCAGCCCTTGCAGCAGATGATGAAGGACCTTCTATAGAAAAAGGTTCCAGACTTTCCGAATATACGGAAAACGGAGAATTCAGTTATTCATTTACCGATATGTCTGCTTCCGATTTTATACCTACCGGTGTGGAAGGAGGAGATACTTTTTCCACAAAAATACCTAAAGTTCAAGGTGTTGATGGAATGATGGTTATTGATATGTCTACAACTCCTATTGACGCAACTAATTATTATAGAGACGACGATGAAACATTAACTGCCTTAAATACACAAGCGCCTACAATGGTTAATTTAGCTATGGATTTTTGGTTCTATGCTACAACAAAAGAAAATGAAGGTAGCCTGGGCGGTGTAACATTTTATATCCATTTCGGTAACGGTTTTTATGCATATGATATGCACGATAAGGGACCGGACGGCCAGGCAGGTACGGCGGACGACAGTTCGGTAATTAAAAATTATCAACCTCGTACATGGGTTCATTACAGATTGCTTGTAGCAAGAGGAACTTTCAGCACTATAATTGGTTACGATTTTACGAAATTCGGTCTTTCCGGAGTTTCAAATGTTGACAATACTTTCTATATTTATAATCCTAAATTAGTGGTTTATGAACATAATGTAAATCCCCATCAAAACAACGATGCTTATTTTACCGTTTTGGAGACTCAAGAAGTTAATCCTTCCGGTATCGATATTAAAGATACCCAAACGGGAATTATTAATGAACAGAGCAATACAATGATATTGGATTATTCTTTTGCGGCAGTTTCGCAAGAAGATTCCTCGGCTTTGCCTACTCCCGAAAAAACTCAAATCAGTTTAGAGTCTAGCGACACATCTGTTGCAACTATAGACAACACAGGTTTAGTAACAATGTTGAAACCGGGCAAAACCACGATTACCGCCACATACGGAAGTTTCGAAGAAACTTGCGAACTGACTGTTTTAAGGGGGGTTGACAGTATTACCGTAAGCGGTAGTGAAACGGGTAAAGTAGGCGAAACCATTCAGCTGACGGCAACAGTTGCACCAAGTGAAGCAGAGCAGACGGTTTCTTGGAGATCGTCTAACTCCAGAACCGCCAGTGTGGATAACAATGGTTTGGTTACTTTGCTTAAATCGGGAACTGTTACCATAACCGCAACTTCTACAGACGGTTCGGGTACGAGAGGAACGATATCAATTACAGTCGAAGATATAGTAGCAGAAAGTATAACTCTCGATAAAACCACATTCAGCGGAAATATCGGAGATACATTTAAACTTATTCCTACTATCACTCCCGAAGGAGTAACGCAGGAATTGGAGTTTGCTTCAAGCGATAATAAGATTGCTACGGTAGATGATGAAGGAAATGTAACTTTAGTTGCTGCCGGAACAGCTACAATAACTGTAACCGTAGGAGATAAATCGGCAACTTGTGCTGTTACCGTAGCGGCTGAAAACACCGGCAATAATAATGATAACGGTGACGGAACCACCAACAATACAGAAGAAGGTAATGGATTATCTACAGGCGCAATAATAGGCATTGTAGCAGCTGCAGTAGTAGTTATAGGCGGCGGCGCAGCAGCGATTGTAGTAGTTAAAAAGAAAAAAGCTTAATAATTTAAGTGAATAAAAATAAAAAATACCGCATTTGCGGTATTTTTTATTTTTCATAATGTTTATATATCAAATTTAATTTATTATTTATTTAAATGTTAAATTGAAATTTCTCAATTAATAACAATTACCTAAATACAAAATTATAAAAAAATTTTTTAAGTAAATTAAAGCGGATTATTTTTGTATTATAAATTGTTATAAATACATTTTTTCAATTAAGATTATTTATTTTAATTATTTAATAATTATGTTATCGATTTATAGATTAATTTTTAAGGTAATTTTAGAGGAATAATACCAATCACTTAAATTAAATAACAACAAAAAAGCAATAATCTATTTTTTAATTATTGCTTAAAAGATAATATTATAAATTTATTAAATTAACCGTTATTTTTTATTAAATAATTAAAAAATTAAATTTAATTAATATTTTCAGAATTTTCTTCTATTCTTGCAAAAATTAATTTTCCGGCAGAGGTTTGCATTGCGGTAGTAATATAAACTTGAGTTTCTTTACCTATAAACTTTCCTCCGTTTTCGACTACTATCATGGTGCCGTCGGGAAGATATGCCAATCCCTGGTTTTGTTCTTTGCCTTCTTTAACTATTTTTACGTTGAGCTTTTCGCCTGGCAATACTACAGGTTTAATTGCGTTGGATAATTCATTTAAATTCAATGTTTTGATGTTTTTGATTTGTGCTATTTTTTCAAGATTATAGTCGGTTGTCAGAATCGAGGATTGAGTTTTTTCGGCAAGGGAAAGTATATTCTTGTCTCCGTCGGCATTTTCCGCCGAGTCGTTTGTACCTATTGTTAAATTGAGAGATTTGTCTTTTTGTAATTTGGTCAATATATCAAGCCCTCGTCTGCCTCTTTCTCTTTTTAGAGGGTCGGTGTTGCCGCTTAAATTTTTTAGTTCGTCTATTGTAAAAGAGGTAATATATAAATTACCGTATAAAAAACCCGTTTTTGCCATATCGTAAATTCGTCCGTCGATAATTGCGGATGTATCTATTATAATTTTACTTTCCGAAGATGTTTTTTTAGAAGAGGGAAATATTAAATCGGCAGAAAGCAGTCCCAACCTTATTCCGAGTAAAGATAAAAGCATATAGTCTAAAAACAATATTATTACAAGAATGAATTTTGCTTTTATTTCTACCGAATTAAAGAATGTGGAAATAAAAAATGCGGCAATGAGTCCTAATATAAGTCCTAAACCGGCACAGACCAACTCTTTTGCGGAAAAACGGTTTAATCCTTTTTCGATTAATTTTACAAAATTAATTAACCCATTTACAATAGACGGTGCGAATATGCATAAAATAACAGCCGTTATTATGCCGATAATACCTTCCGCAAGTAAAATCATTCCTTCATCTATTATTGAAGTTACGGGGGTGGTTAGGGTAATATTTAGCAGCCTAACCAAACCTTCTATTAAATATGCGCCTATTAAAAAACCGCAGATAATTAAAAAAAATCTGCTTATTAACAAAGTTAGTTTGCTTAAATTTCTTTTTTTCATTTTATAATCCGAAAACCGTTTTTTGAATTTTATTTATAATTTATTAATAATATATAATATATTATAAATCTTTTAACGTATTTGTCAATTACTTATGTTAAGTTAAATGTTTATAATTGACATTATTACGATAAAATTATATACTTAAATAAAGATGGAAATTGTACCGACTTTAAGACTATTTTATTTTTAAGCAATTATTAAAAGCCGAATTTAATTATTAATAAAATAAATCCATAGGGAGGGATTATGGATTATAAAAGTTTATATTCTAAATGGTTAAACTCAAATGTAATAACTAAAGAAGAAAGAAAAAGACTATCCAATTTAAGTGAAAAGAAAATGGAAGAAATGTTCACCGGAAAACTTGAATTCGGCACAGCCGGAATGAGAGGAATAATGGATTTGGGAGAAAAAAACATAAATGTTTATACCATCCGTAAAGCAACAAAAGGACTTGCCGATTTTATAATAAGCGAAAAGAAAAAAGGCCAGGGTGTTGCGATTTCTTACGATACAAGACATAATTCCTACCTTTTTGCGTCGGAGGCCGCAGCGGTGTTAGCTTATAATAAAATAAAGGTATATCTTTTTGAAGATGTACGCCCGGTGGCTATGCTTTCTTTTGCGATAAGACAGTTAAATTGCGCCGCTGGAATTATGATTACTGCAAGCCATAATCCCAAGCAATATAACGGCTATAAAGTTTACGGTAGCGACGGAGCCCAGTTGTCTTTGGACGATTCAAAAAAAATAGGGGAATTCATCGATAAAACGGACGATATTTTTTCGGTTGACAAAATTGATATTTCCGATTCGGATATTGCATATTCCGCTTCTGGTTTAAGCGGTAAAAATTATTTCGATTATATAAATATCATAGGTAACGAAATTGACAATGCTTATTTCGAAACCATTGAAAATCTTTCGGTTTGCAGAGATTTAAAACATAATAATGCGGATTTAAAAATTGTATATTCCCCCCTTTACGGTGCCGGGTATAAGCCGATTACTACCGTTCTGACCCGAACGGGAATTAATTTTAACGTAGTAAAAGAACAATGTTTGCCCGACGGAAATTTTCCCACGGTATCCTCCCCGAATCCCGAACAGGCCGATGCTTTGGCGTTGGGGATTAAGGAAGCAGCAAGTTGCGGTGCGGATTGTGTAATAGCAACCGACCCCGATTGCGACAGAATGGGTGTTGCTGTGAAAGACAGAGAAGGTAATTTCGTTTTGTTAAACGGCAATACCATAGGAGTATTGCTTGCGGATTATATCCTAAAATTGAAGAGCGGAAGCGGCAAATTGCCGGCAGATGCCGTAATTGTCAAAACTATAGTTACAACCGAGTTGGCAAGAAGAATTGCCGAATATTACGGTGCAAAATGTATAGACGTATTAACGGGTTTTAAATTTATAGGCGAAAAAATAAAACAATTTGAAGAAAACGGTGAGCACTCTTTTATCTTCGGATTCGAAGAAAGTTACGGCTATTTATGCGGAACTTATGCAAGAGATAAGGATGCGGTATCGGCTACAATGCTCTTTGCCGAAATGGTTAAATTTTATAAAGGCTTAAACGAATCGGTATTAGACCGTTTGGAAAGCATATATAAAATTTTCGGTTATTACAGGGAGGAAAACATAGTTATAAATTATCCCGGTATAAACGGTATGAATAAAATGGAATCCATAATGGAGCGAATAAGAAAATGCCCAATGAGTTCGATGGGAAATAAAGAGATAATTTCTAAAAGGGACTATAATTCGGGATTGGAATTTAAGTACGACAAAGTTTATCCTTTAGACTTACCAAAAACCAACGCCATATATTTTGAATTGCAGGGCGGTGCATTCGTTTGCATAAGACCGTCGGGCACAGAGCCCAAGCTTAAAGTATATATTTCCGCCAAAAGTAACGATAAAAACGAAACGGATAAAATAGTAGAAAATTTAAAAACATCAGTTGCAAAACTTTTGGGCAAAAAAATTAACGATAAATAATAATCTTTTTATCTGCAAATTAAATATAATTATTTTGGTAAAAAATTTAATTTTTAAAACCATTATTCTTACCGATTTAATTATATAAATCATAATATTTTCCATTTAGAAGATTATATTTATATTTTAAAAATTTAAAAATACTCCCCAGAAGAATTAAACCGAAAAAATTAAGTGTTTTAAATTTATTAATACTTCACATGATATTAGAAAGATTAAAACTTCAAAATTTAAAAGGAGAACATCAAAAGCTCTTGAATTATTTAAGCAGTGGTAAAAAAACCACTGCTTTTGGGCTGTCTTTCGGAGAGAAATGTCATATAGCGGCAAATCTGCCGAATGCTTTAAATGTCTCTGTTTTATATGTACTGCCCGATGCCATAGCTGCAGCAAAAGCTTTTGAGGAATGTTTGCAGTTAGGAGCAAAAGCCGCTCTTTTAAAAGCAAGGGAAGAAATGCTGCTTTATTCGGTGGCGCAGTCAAACGAATCGCTGTATGAGCGATTAAAAGCTTTCGGGGACGCAATAACGGGTAAGGCAGATTTAATTATAACGACACCGGACGCTCTCATTCAAAAAGCACCAGAACCGGAGTGGTTTTATAATTTGCTTTTACGTTTTAAAACGGGCAAAGAATATAAACTCGAAAACATAATTAAATCGCTGATTGTTTCCGGCTATAAAAGAGAAAATTTGATAAATGCGAGGGCACAGTTTGCGTTAAGGGGCGATATACTCGATATATATCCAATAAATTGCGAGGTCCCGGTCAGAATGGAATTTTTCGGGGACGAGCTGGAAAGCATTAAGTATTTTTCTCTGGAAAATTATAAGACCAACAAAGCTGTTCAAGAGATAAGCGTTTATCCTGCGACAGATGTTTTCTATGAAAATGCGGAAGATATAATTACCGCTTTATCCGCATATAAAGGTCGGCAGGAGAAAACGGACAATATTATAGACGAATGTATTGTACGTTTGGAAAACGAGGACAGGTCTCCTTCCATGTGTTGGATTCTTCCCTTTACGAATGCCGTATGTTCTTCAAAATATTTTGGCGATTGGCTTACCGTTTTCGATGAACCGAAATTGATAAGAGATAAATTTTCCGTTTTGGAAAAAGAACACGCAAACAGGCTAAACAATTTAATAAAAGAGGGAGGAGCAACAAAAGAGCATAAAAACCAATATTGCGATTCGGAAAAATTAATCGAAGATTTATTGGATGGCAAAACATTGTCGTTCCAAAAAATTATGATGGCCAACAATCTTTTCGAAGCGCAAGAAACGGTGGAATTTCGATGTTCCCCCGTAAAAAAATACAGGACGAATATTCCCGAACTAATTGCAGACCTTAAAAACTGGTCGCATTTCGGATATACAGTTATACTTTGTGCGGGTAATGCGGCATCCGCTAGAGCTGTTTATAATTCGTTATTGGAGCAGGACGCTTCAATAGATTTTTGTGATAAAAATCTTTCGGGCGATTTTGAAGGAAGAATTATTACTCCTTTTAAATTAAATAGCGGATTTTTTTATCACGGTGCAAAATTGGTAGTCTTGGGGGAAGAGGACTTTTTAATCAAACAGAAAAAAACTGTTAAGTTAAGGTCAAACAAGACGGATGTTTTCACAACCCCCGAAATAGGCGATTATGTAGTTCACGAAGTACACGGAATAGGCAGATGCGAAGGAGTTACGCAGCTTGACATTGCAGGCAAAAAAGATTTTGTGGTTGTTTCCTATAAAGACGGGGACAAACTTTATGTTCCGGTAGATCAAATGGATTTGCTTAAGCGCTATTCGGGAAGCGAAGCAAAACCTCACTTGTCTAAAATAGGCGGAAAAGATTTTGAAAAAGTAAAGGCGAGAGTAAAAAAGAGTATTACCGACATTGCGGGAGAATTAATCGAGCTATATTCAAAAAGGGAAAAAGCCAAGGGCAAAATTTACCCGGCGGACGGTTATTTGCAGAGCGAATTTGAAAAGGCTTTTCCCTATAACGAAACGGAAGATCAGCTAAAAGCCATTGCGGACGTTAAAAACGATATGGAACACGGTAAGCTTATGGATAGACTTATTTGCGGAGACGTCGGTTACGGAAAAACGGAAGTTGCATTAAGGGCAGCTTTTAAAACAATAAGCGAGGGCGGTCAGGTTGCGTTTTTGGCTCCTACTACCATATTGTGCGAACAGCATTATAATAACTGTAAAATCAGATTTAACGATTTCGGAATTAAAATAGCATCCCTTTCCCGTTTTAAAAGTGCTGCAGAGCAAAAAGAAGTAATAAAAAAATGCGAAGAGGGTAAAATAGATTTACTGTGCGGTACTCATAGAATGTTATCCAAAGACGTGCATTTTAAAAATCTCGAATTGATTATTTTGGACGAAGAACAGCGTTTCGGTGTTGAACACAAAGAAAGACTTAAAACTTTAAAAGAAAATGTAAACGTTTTAACTTTAACGGCAACGCCTATTCCGAGAACTTTGAATATGTCGATGACCGGTATAAGAGATATTTCAATAATCGATACGCCCCCTATGGAAAGAATACCCGTGCAAACTTATGTTACCGAATTTTCCGAAACATTGGTAAGAGATGCGGTGTTAAGAGAAACGGCAAGGGGCGGCCAAACGTTTTTATTGTTCAATCGTGTGGAATTTATCGATAACTTTGCGGCAAAAATGAGAGCTTTATTGCCCGAGGTGCGAATTACTGTTGCTCACGGTAAAATGCCGGAGCATATTATGGAAAGTTCCATTAACGCTTTTTATAACGGCGAATACGATTTATTGATTTGTACAACGATTATAGAAAACGGTATAGATTTAAAAAACGCAAATACTTTAATTGTATGCGATGCAGACAAGTTAGGTCTTGCGCAACTCTACCAGCTAAGAGGAAGGGTAGGCCGTTCCGACAGGCTTGCATATGCTTATTTTACATATCCTGAAAATAAAGTATTGACGGAAGACGCATATAAAAGGCTTGCGGCTCTTACCGAATATACCGAATTCGGAAGCGGTTTCAAAATTGCCATGAGAGATTTGGAAATAAGAGGCGCCGGTAATATTTTGGGTAAAGAACAATCGGGTCATATGGCGGCGGTTGGGTACGATATGTATTGCAGACTTTTAAAAGAAACCGTTTCCGAATTGAAAGGAGAAAAACCAGAAGGTGGACGTATAACGGTCGAAACGGATATAGAAGGATATGTTCCTGAAAATTATATTTCCGACAGCGAAGGCAGAATTAAACTTTATCAAAGAATTGCCGTTTTAACCGATATTAAACAACGAGATTTATTGATAGACGAATTAAAAGATATTTACGGCAATGTGCCTAATGTTGTTTTGCCGCTTATGAATATTTCCATATTAAAAAATATGGCTCTAAAAATCGGAGCAGAACAGCTTATTTTAAATAAGCAGAAAGCAAAAATTGTGTTGAGAGACGCAAAATATTTAAATAACGATGCTCTTTTGGAAGCTTTGAATAAATTTTCGCAAAGATTTGTTTTAGCCAATGAAAATAAAATCGTAATTGTTGTAAATACGTCGGGATTAACTCCAAACGGCATATTAGACGAAATTTATAAGTTTTTGCAGTATGTAAATTTTAAAAACCATTGAAATTTGTTTGCTTAAATTCAATTTTTAATATATAATAGTAATGTTATTGTGAAAAATGCCCGATTTTTGTTATTAAGGGCTTAAAGGAGAACTTTAATGAAGAAAAAAATCTTTGCTTTGCTTTTGATTGTCGTACTGCTGTTCGGTGTTCTTACAGGGTGCGCTAACTCGAATTTATACGAATATAATTCGGACAGAGATTTGGACAGAGTGGTTGCAAGAGTGGGCAATTATACTATTTCTAAGAGAGAATTGCTTGCAACTTATTTAAGCGTGGGTTCATCTTATATGCAAAATTATAATATGACCGTGGAAGAAACACTTGAATATATCGTAGATCAATTGGTTGAAAGACAGAT
>CASEPJ010000192.1 GCA_949289715.1 uncultured Clostridia bacterium | reverse complement strand
TGCCGTTGGTTGCCGACATTCAATACGATTTAAATTTGGCGATATGCGCTTTGGAAAACGGAGCGGATAAAGTTAGAATAAATCCTCAAAATTCTTCCGATAGACTCCTTAAAAAAGTTTGCGATTGCGCAAAAGCACATAATGCTCCTATAAGAATCGGCATTAACTACGGCTCGGTAAAAGAAGAAATAAAAAAGTGTTTTCCCGCATACGAAGCGCTGGTTTTTTCGGCGATGGAATGTGTAAAAAAAATCGAAAATTTTGGTTTTTACGATATAGTTTTATCCGTAAAAAGTTCAGATGTATTAACCTGCATAAAAGCATATAGATTATTAAACGAAAAAACCGAATATCCTTTGCATTTGGGTGTTACCGAAGCAGGCGATCTTTTAACTTCTGCTGTAAAATCTTCGGCGGCATTAGGTTGCCTTTTGTTGGAAGGAATAGGAGATACGATACGAATTTCCATAACCGGTAACCCGATAACCGAAGTAGAAACTGCTTTTATACTTTTAAAATCTTTGGGGTTAAGAAAGGGATTGGAAATAATTTCTTGTCCCACCTGCTCGAGAACATCGGTCGATCTGGAAAATTTAGTGCAAAAAGTTAAAACCGCTCTTACTTTTTTAAAGGATTTTCCGATTAAAGTAGCGATAATGGGGTGTGCCGTCAACGGAATAGGTGAGGCAAAAGACGCAAATTTCGGCGTTGCCGCATCAAACGGCAAAGGAGTCATATTTGCCGAAGGTAAACGCATTAAGACGGTGGAAGAAGACGAAATTATAAATGAGCTTATTAAATTGGGCAGAATATATCAAAACAAAACCGTTTCTGATTAATATTACTTTTTTTAATTGTTAGAATTTTTACACTTTGTATTAGCTTTGTTGAAAATTTTATAACTTCAACAAGTCTAATATTTTGCTAATTTTTAAAACATAATAATCAATTTTAGAATAATAAATAAAATTTATAAATAATTTTGCTTTTATTTAATTATTAAAAATTTTGAATTTAAAAAAAGCATATTGTTTCTTTTTTGATAAGATATTAAGTAGTATTTTTTGCATTTTAAAAAAATTAGCTTCTTAATAGAAAACACAAAAAAATAAATTTAATAAAATTAAAATATTTTAAAATAAATTTTTAAAATTTAATTTAAATTATAAGCTTTTATAATTATTACAAAATATTTCAACAGTATTTAAAACATAAAACGGATAGTATTGATAAAGTATTTTTTATATTTTTATTTTTTATTTTATTAAATTTTTTTGTTTTGATTATAAATTTTTTTTATTTTGTGTTACAATATATTTGTGTTACAATATATGTAATAATTTTTTTTGCGGCATTAAAAGTTAAACACATTAAAAATTTTAAAAAATACAGCTGCAAAAAATAAAATTATAATAATAAATTAATTATTTTAATTAATAAATTCTAAATAATCAGAGGATATAATATGCCTTCTTTCGACGAAAAATTCAATAAAGAAACGAACGGTGAATTTAAGAATGCGTTGCGTTTGCAGGAAGTAATTTATAATCAGGAAGAACATTCGGCTACAATACGTTTTACCGTAAATTATTTTCACTATAACGAGATAATTAAAAAAAAGAATTATATTGAAAATGCTACAAAATCAATTTTTCCTTCTAACGTAAAAATAGCGGTGGAATTTTTACGCACCTATATAGATAACGATAAAGTTTCCGCCGAGCTTAAAAAATGGTTTGCGGAAAGTTTTCCCATACTTTATGTAAGTTTTTTGGGCTTTTCGCTATTGTCTTACGATAAACAAATGAACATAATGTATATTATAATGGATTTCGACATAACGGCGGAAAAACTGATTGCAGATATATCTTTTCAAAAGAAAGCAAAGGAAGCCATGGGGCAGAAGTTTGCATGTTTTTTTGACATAAATTTTACATATAAAAAATGTGAAAGCGACGTTTCCTCTTCGGACAGTCTTGTTGCTGATGTTGTAACATATAGAAAAATAGACCGTTTTATTAACGTAACTAATATTGTAACGTTGGTTGGAAAAGATTTATGCGAGAATGCAGTTAAAATCGGGGATGACGTAACCGAAGAAGGTGTTGCTATGGCTTGTGCGGCGGCGGAAAACACCTTGCTTAAAGCGACATACATAGAAGACTTGTTACCTAATTTGAAAGACGTTATGATATGTGGCACGGTAACCAGGGTAAATTCATTTCAGACAAAAACGGGAAAAACTCTTTTTATAATCAATCTCGAGGATTTTACAGGCTCATATACGGTAAAATATTTCGCTATTGATAAGAATGCAGCTTTGATGCAACACATTCATAACGAATCTTCCATTATAGTAAAGGGTAAAACGGTTAAGGACGCTTACGATAATTCCACCGTTTTTCTTGCTTCGTCCATATCTTTTTGTAAACTTCCTAAAGATTTTAAAAGAGAATTGCCGCCTCCGCCCATACCTGCGCCGCATTATGTTACCGTGCAACCGAAACCTATCAAAATCGATGCTCAATCCACAATGTTTTATACTCCGGGAGATATTTCCAAAGTACCCGATTTTATAAAAAACAAAAACATTGTAGTGTTCGATATAGAAACCACGGGACTGAACGTTATGGAAGATCGCCTTACGGAAATCGGTGCGGTAAGAATAAAAGACGGTATAATTACGGAAAGTTTTACCACTCTCATAAACCCATATAAGACTATTCCGCAAGAAGTGGTGGAAAAAACCGGAATAACTAACCAAATGGTTGTTAATTCTCCTTCTTGGGATAAGGTGGCTTTCGACTTTTATAAATTTTGTTACGGTGCCGTTCTTGCGGGGCATAATATAGATAATTTCGATGTTCCTTTTATAAAAAACGCATGTAAAAGTTTAAAACTTCCCTTCGATCATGAAACTATAGACACATTAACTCTTGCCAGAAAATATTTTGCAGGCAAGGTGAAAAATTTTAAACTCGAGACGTTAATTGATTATTATAATATTGAGGTAGCTGCTCACCATAGAGCGTTGGACGACTGCGTTGCAAATGCGCAAG
>CASEPJ010000191.1 GCA_949289715.1 uncultured Clostridia bacterium | reverse complement strand
TTAATAAAAATAATTATAAAGAAAAAAACACGTCAAAATAATGAAGTTTGATAATAAAATTTAGATTTTTATTTTGTAATTTCATTTGCCTTTTAAATTTAAATTAATTATAATATTGATATTTAAAGGTATAAGGAATCGAATATGTTTTTATATGTTATTCTTGCGGTAATTGCTTCTCTCTGTTTTGCTTTGCAATTTGTATTTAATAAAGAATATCAAAAAAGAGTAGAGGCAACTTTTTTTACTTCAAATAATTTTCAAATTATTTGCGCCTGTATGAAAACTATTATGCTCGTAGGAATTATTTTGATAACCAACAAAGGATTTAAATTTGAAATTTATTCCCTTTTTCTTGCGTTGGGTCTTGCTTTAATTGCGGTAATTATAAGCTTTTTCGGAATGTTAACTTTAAAATTGGGAAACGTAGGGACTTATTCCGTGTTTATGATGATGGGAGGTATGGCGGTTCCTTTTTTTGTGGGGATTTTGTTTTTAAACGAAAATTTTACCTGGCTGAAGGGGTTGGCAATGATAATTCTTGCCGTATCTATAATATTACCTTTAAAGGACAATCAAAATCAGAAAACCGCCGAAAAAAAATCTAAAAAATCAATTTTTTTATATACTCTTTTTTGCATAGCCATTTTCTTTCTTAACGGAGGCAATTCGGTAATTTCAAAATTTCATCCTCTGGGGCCTGAATGGGGATATGCCATTTCCGACCCTTATAATTTTACCCTGTTGAGTATGTTGTTTTTGGTCTTTTACGGAGTAATTATGTGGGGAGTGGTCTTACCGTTGCAAATAAAATTCAACGCTGATAAATACAAACCACAAATACAGGTTTTAAAAAATGCTTTTACGGCGGATAAGCTTTTTATTATTGCTTGTTTTGCTTTTTTCAGTTTGGCAGGTTTTATTATACAGATAATTTGTGCAGAACATTTAAACGCTTCGGTGCTTTTCCCCATAACTTCGGGGGGAACCATTTTATTTTCTGCATTTTTTGGTAAAGTTTTATATAAAGAAAAAATAAGTTGGCTTATGGCGATAAGTTTAACGCTAACTTTAATAGCGACCGTCATTTTTGCATTGCAATAAAATAAAGTAAATTTTTGTTTATTTTAAACGGTTGAGATTTAAAGCTATTATCAAATTTTAAAAATAATGAATAAATAATAATAAAAATAATAATAAAAATTATAATAAAAAGTTCGTTTGCGGCTATTATGGTAATTATTTTGAAATATTAAATTGAAAGCAATTTAATTTTATAGTAGAAAAATTTATTAATTAATAAAGATTAATAGCACAAAATTAACCGATTTTAAATTATGTAACGATATGAATTGTTAACATTTTTTAATAAAGCAAAACAATATTGTAAAATTAAATTTAAAATTTTAAACTATATTTAAATAAAAAATATCGAAGACTAAACGTTATTGTATAATAAACAAATTTTAAACTTATTTATTGTTCGGTAATATTTTCGTCTATATAATTTTTTGCTTTTTCAAAATAATTCAAAAAATTTTTAAAATATCCTTTTGTATTTTTATCGATAATAAATGGAGTATTCTGTGTTTTTAATTTTTCGAAATCGTATGGAGGATTTACTTTCCATTTATTCAGCAATCCGATATTAATTGCATCAACCGGGCAATTCATAGCGCAGCGCATACAGAGAGAACATTTTTTTCCGAATGTTATTGTACCGTCTTTTATATTGATATTTTTTTCAGGACAGTTTAAAACACAGCGATTGCATAATATACATTTTTCATTATTCGCTTTATAAAATTTACCGTTGAATTTTGCCGCAGGCTGTTCTATTCTGAAGACAAATGAGGCAAACTGTGAAAATATGCCGTGTTTAATTTTGGTTTTTACGCCTTTTAATATACAATCGGTCTCTTTTTTCGCCATTTGATGAGCATAATAATCCATTTGGGCGGCGACTCCTTCAGGGTATCGGAAAATGATATTATACGGCATAAGTATGTGTATTTCGTTGCTGGGCACATAACCTTTTTTCTTTAATAAACGGAAAAGTTTTTCGGATGAAGAATTGTTTATTTTAAAAGGTTCCCCCGAAGTTTTAAAAACAAAACATTTTTTATTCTGCTGTGAATCGGGTAATTTTTTAATATAATCGTAAAAAATGGCGGGAGTGTTAAATGCGTGTATAGGGTAGCCTAACCCTATACAGTCATATTCTGAAACATCGGGCATTTTTTCGTTTCTTGAAATTTGTATGATATCTGTTGAAATTTCTCGGTTTTCGAAGGCCTCTTTAAAATAATTTGCAACTCGCAGTGTGTTACCCGTACCTGAAAACACAAATATAATAGTTTTTTTCATATTTGATATAAAACGGCGAAAAGCCGCTTTTTCCTTTGTAATTATTTAATCGAAGCATTGCAATTATTTATAAAAGATTAATATAAATAATTAAATTATATCGAATATTAAATCTTTTTTTAAAAAGATTATATTGATAATAAAATTTTATTTTAATATAGGAATTATTTTTATTTCAATCTTTAATTTAACGATTTTATAGATTATACCATATTATTAATCAATACTCAAATATAAATTTGCCGATATTATTAAAATTTTAAAACATAGATAAAAATAAATAAAAAGAGCAGAGTCTTTTAAGAATATTTATTTTTAATTTATTAAAAAATTATTAAGTGAAGTTAATATTTTTTAACGCAAGATTAATTAAAATTGTGAAAAATATGAAAAATAAGATATAATTAAATTTTTACAACTTTATTTTAATTTGAACGCTGTTTTAAAACCAATATTATTTATTAATTTTTTTATATAAGCATTAAAAATATAAATAAAATAATGAATATTAAGATTAATAAATTGCATTTAAAGAATCTATATTCGTAACTTTAAAAAGCTTACTATTAATTTTTTAATATAATGAAAAATAGTAAGCGAATTTGCGAAAAAGTTAAGTTTTTGACGAATTTAAAAATTTTCGAAATTTTTTTTAAAAAATACTTGACAAGTAAAAAAAATATGGTATAATATAACAAAGGTCAAAGAAAGTCAAAAAATAAAAAACTATAAAAAGGAAAATCGTAATGAAAATAAGCGACATCATTGAAAACTTCATAGTGGAAACGATGGGCGATGATAACTCGGTAGAATTGTCAAGGAATGAACTTGCAGAATATTTTTCTTGTGCTCCAAGTCAAATAAATTACGTGCTTTCCACAAGATTTACTTTAGAAAAAGGTTACGTCATAGACAGCAGAAGAGGGGGCGGAGGATATATAAAAATCCAAAAGGTCAATTCCGATAACGTATTGCAAGACATTATCGTAAATGCAATCGGTAAGGAGCTTTCCTTACAAAGGGCGCATCACATAACCGACAGACTTTTGAACGAAAAGGTAATTAACGACAGAGAAGCCGAAATAATTAAATGTATGGTAGCAGACCATACGATGATGGTACCTAAAAATATACTCGACGCCATAAGAGCATCAACCATGAAACAAATCGTGGGAATTTTATTGAAATATAGTTGAGGTGATTAAAATGCTTTGTGCAATATGCGGAAAAAATCAGGCGGTTTTTAAACTTCCTGCAAATTATAACAATAATCTGGTGTCTTTGCCTCTTTGCGAAGAATGTGCGGTTAAACTCGGTTTTATAAAACCGGCAGTCAATCATTTTACCGGTGTATATAAAACGGGAAGAAGCGAGCAGAGAGTTTGTCCTTGTTGCAGGACTACTGAAAGGGAATTTTCTAAAAACGGAGCCGGATGTAGCGAGTGTTATAAGGTTTTTAAAGATATAATAAAACCCGTAATTGTAAAAATTCACGGCGACGTTAAACATAAAACTTCTTTAGAAAATTTAAAAGGCGATAATATAGTAAAGTCTTTGGAAATGCAGCTTGAAGAAGCAAAAGCAAGAAACGATTTCTCCGAAGCCCAGAGAATTTTTGACGAAATACAAAGGAGGAAATCTTAAATGACAGATTTAAAAAAACACATGATTGTTTCGTCAAGGGTGAGATTGGCAAGAAATATTGCAAAAATACCGTTTCCCTTTAAAATGTCTCCCTTTGAAGCGGCTTCGGTTATTGACAAAGTTTTTAATGCTTTGAAATCTACTGGGGAATATAATCTTTATAAATTGAACGAATTGTCAGACATCGAATGTCTGTCGTTGAAGGAAAGATATTTAATTAGCAACGACCTTATTAAAAACAGAAATATAGGCGCCGTTATTTTAAATTCAAATGAAACGATTTCCGTTATGGTAAACGAAGAAGACCACATAAGGGCACAATGTGTTTTGCCCGGTTTGGATATAAATACAGCATATGAAGAAATCAAAAAAGTCGACTTAGCACTAAATTCGGCATTAAATATCGCATACGACGACGAACTAGGTTATATTACAAGCTGTCCTACCAATTTAGGTACAGGGCTGAGGGCATCGGCTTTATGTTTTTTGCCGGGATTGTCCACTCTTAACGATATAGGAAAAATAGTAAAATCTTTTTCTCATATTAATGCGGAAGTCAGAGGAGTTTACGGCGAAGGAACAAAAGCAACGGGGTATTTGTATCAGGTTTCCAATAAAACCACTCTTGGAATTACCGAAGAAGAGCTTGTAGAAGACGTTAAGGCAATGGTGCTCGAACTTGCCGAAAAGGAAGTTAAAGCCAGAGAGCGTATTTTAAATATGTGTGACCCCGATATTATAGACAATATTATGAGAAGTTACGGTATTTTGACAAATGCCTATAAGCTGACTACCGATGAATTTATGTCCCTTTCGGCAGATGCGAGAATGGGAGCCTGCTTAGGTTATACTCCCGATATAGATGAACAGAAACTTAATACATTGCTTCTCGACGTACAGCCTGCGACGTTAATAGTTAAAGGCGGTAAAAATTATACGGCAGAGGAAAGAGACATCGCCCGAGCCGCTTTGGTTAAAAGGATGTTGAATAACAATTAGGAGGTATAATTATGTTTGGAAATACACAAAACGTTAAACTGACAAGAGATTATGCATGGCAATACGCAACAAAATTGAAACAGCGTTATGTAGAGCCCGAGCATTATATTCTCGGTATTCTTTCTCTTGAAAATTCAGTTGGTAAAAGTTTATTGAACGCTGCAAGAATAGATTTGAAAAGTTATATGGAAGAGGTAAGAAGAATCAGTGTGCCGAAATCGGAGAGGGTTGAGGACGATTCCGAAACCACAAAACAAACCGTTGAATATGCAACCAGAATAGCCAGGGACATGGGAGCGGATTATCTTGCTACCGAACATATTTTGCTTGCGATTTTGGCCGACCCCGAACTTACAGCCAGCAGACTGATAAGCGAAAGATTCAATATCGACGTTGAAGAATTCTATGATTTTATAATGGATAGATTAGCCCCCGATGCGGTCAGTAATTTAAAGAAACAGAATAAAAATTATGCCGCTGACGGCAAAAATTCTAAAAATTACAACGATTCCGTTATACCGGAAACCTTAGCACGTTTCGGTACCGATTTGACCGAAAAGGCAAGAAATAAAAAAATAGATCCCGTAATAGGCAGAAGCAAGGAAATAGAAAGAATTATTCAGATACTTTCAAGAAAAACAAAAAACAATCCCGTTTTGATAGGTGAACCGGGAGTGGGAAAATCCGCAGTGGTAGAAGGCTTGGCTCAAGCCATAGTGGATAATAACGTACCCGAAGTGCTAAAGGGAAAAACTATATTCCAGCTCGATTTAGGCAGTATGATTGCGGGAACGAAATACAGAGGCGATTTTGAAGAGAGGTTGAAAGACGCCATAGAAACCATAAAGAATTCCGGTAAAATTATTTTGTTTATCGATGAAATTCATACTTTGGTCAAAGCGGGCGGAGGTAAAGGAGAAGTCGACCCGGGAGATATTTTAAAACCCCTTCTCGCAAGAGGCGAATTGCAAACCATAGGCGCCACGACGATAGAAGAATACAGAACTTATATAGAAAAGGATGCCGCTTTGGAAAGGCGTTTTCAATCGGTTATGGTAGATCCGCCGTCCGTTGAAGAAACCATAGAAATATTGAAGGGTTTAAGAGAATCGTATGAATCTTTCCATAAAGTTAAAATTACCGACGAGGCTATTAAGGCTGCGGCGGAGCTTTCCGACAGATATATAATGGATAGATTTTTACCCGATAAAGCTATAGATTTAATAGACGAAG
>CASEPJ010000190.1 GCA_949289715.1 uncultured Clostridia bacterium | reverse complement strand
AAAAATTATCGTCTTCATAAATTATTTCGATTTTGGGAATTAATTGAGCTGAGTTTATATAAATTTCAATAACGTCGCCTTCGTTTACTAAAACGTCTTGCGCAATTCTTTTCCCGTTTATTTTTATATCTTTTTTTCTCAATAATTTTTTATATAAATTATAATTTATATTATAATCGGAAGTTTCTATTATTTTATATAAATACACTTCCGATTTACTTTTAAGGGTAATCATATTATATTTTTAATGAATAAACGGCTCTTGCCTTATGATTGACAACATTTTCAAAATTTTTCCATTGTTGTTGAATTGCAAGATTGTTTACCAATTCGGGATTAGATTCGGCGTATTCCACTCCGTCTTCAATTGCATTTTTTATAATTTGTTGCATAATAATACCGGTTACACCGAAATTTTGATACTCTTTTTTAACCGCTATTAAAGCTAAGTCTATTACTTTCGGGTTATTAACGGCATGCAAAATACGAAAGACCCCCAAAGGTAAAATTTTACCCCTCGATTTTCTTACGGCATCTGACATAGAAGAAAAAGCTAAACCGAAACCAACTAAATTATCGTTTTCATCCAAAACCAAAGACAAATATCTTTTATTTAAAATTAATTTAAACTGAGATATCATATTGTCCACTTCTTCATCAGTCAAAGGAATTACGCCGTATAAATCACCGTAGGCTTCGTCAATTAATTTAAATATATCTTTTCCGTATCTGTTAATAACCTGAGAAAGACTTTTTATATTGAAGTAATGTAATTTTTTCCTTTGCATCACGTTTGTTGCTATTTTTGAAATACGCTCGTCCACCTTTTTGGGAATGGGAATTTTAAATTCTTTCCACTCAGCATCTACAGTAAAGCCGTATTTTTCTAAAAATTCTTTATAATAAGGATGATTATAAAGAGTTTCGAAATTGCCCGGTTGATCAAAACCGAATGTGAGAACACCCTCCCTGTCCAAATCGTTATAACCTAAAGGTCCGTGTATTATATTTAACCCTAATTGTTTTGCATAATCTATTACAGCATCCATCATTTTAGAAAAAACTTCGTAATTGTCAATAACGTCAAATCTGGTAAAACGAAGACGCTTTTCTTTTGTTATTTCATTATGTCTGTCACATCTAATAGCGGCTATACGTCCTGCTATTTTCCCGTCCTTATAAGCGAGAAAACATTTTAAAGCAAAATTATTTTTATCGTTCCTCTCTGAAAATATATTCAAATTATTAAGCTCGTCCATAGTTAGATAGGGAACATAATAAGGATTATCCCTATATAATTCATTAGGAAATTCAATAAAACTTCTCAATTCCGAACGTTTATTTACAGTTTTAATTTCAATCATCAATTTCTCCGATTATTTTATATTTTATAATATTTTATAATATAATAAATAATAATTACTAAACTATTATAATATAATTTAAAAAAAACATCAAGCAAAAAATGTTATATAAAAAGAGGCTGACCTATATATACTTCTTTTATACCGCCGTTTTTTTGAGATAATTCATTTGGAGACAGTTTATAAATATAAGCAATGGAATTCAACGTTTCTAAAGGTTTAACATAATGTATATTCAGTTTATCGGGTATTACAAAATATTCTCCCTCGTAAAAATCCGTACTCTTATTATATAATGCTATCTTATCGTAGCCAATATTAAAAAGAGCGGAAAGACTGTCTTTTGTGTCATATTCTCCCACTCTGTAATATATGTATTTACCGAAATCATAATTTTCTATTTTCATAACAATCCTCACATATAAAATTTAATATATTATATGCAAAGGATATACTTTGTCATTCCACAGGCGTAATTTTTATATTGCCTTTTAAAATGATAACCACATCTCCGTTTTTTAATGAATATTGAATAGGTATATCGGCCGAAATAACTTCTCCGTTTACTGCAAACTTGAAGGGAGATTTATTATCTTCCGACCTGAAATCATATGTCTTTGATGAAATACCTCTTACATCACCAACGTAAGTTACGGAATTTTCCCTTAATATCTCGATAATTTTATTTTCTACTAAATTGAGCTGAACGTTGTTTAATATGGGCTCCAAAACATCGCCTTCCACCAAACTGAATTGCTGATTCGGATAAAACCTTTCTATATTGCCGTTTAGTTCGATTTTACATTCTTTTACGTTGTCGGGCGAATAGACAGCGTAAACGCCCTCTTCTATATCCTGCCCTACTACGGTTTTTTCTTTTGTTTTTAAAGTATAAAAAACTTTAATTTCTCTGTTTTCGGCCTTCATAAGCGAAGGATTCTCATATATTTTTAAAGCTTTTTTATAACGTTTTTTGCCTACGAAATATGTAAGATAAGCAAAAATAATTACCAAAATCGAACATACTATAAAGACATAAACGGTAAAACCATTGGTAGCTAACGCATAACTGCCTTCTTTATTTTTTTTCGCCAAATTAAATATAAATATAAACGCCGAAATTAATGCCGGAATAGCAGTCAAATCCATAAATATATTGGTAATCTGCGGTCTTTTATGATACATTAACGCCGCATAAAAAATAGATAAAATACTTAAAATTACAATTAAATATACGCATACAGTTATTACGATAATTTGATTTGAATTAAACAGCCCAACCAATTCATTATCTGAATATTCTGCGGAAACAAATTTTAAAATACTAAAACTTTGTCCTTGAGTTTTATCTATTACCACCGATTTATTAGATATAACCGGCAGCCACATTGAAATAAGATAAATAGCGGAAAGAATAATTGCAACCAACGAAGCGTTAAATTTTGCCTTAACAAAATCCATAAAAGCATATTTTGAAAAAAATCCTTTTCTGCTTTTTCCCACTAAAATTTTTACGCAATTATTACAAACTTTATCATCGTATAAATCGATACATTTTTGACATATCGGATCCCCGCATATACGACAAACCGCTACGGCCATTTCTTCATTATGTGAAATACAATTCATAATTAATTCCTAACATCAACAATTTTACATATAATATCATTAATATTTTCTTTTGTCAATTTAACGGGATTGTTTTTCTGCAACAAATATGCTTTTTCAACCAAAGCCGATAAAGTTTTTCTGTCCGTTGAAATATCCAACTTATTTGGAAATTTCAGTTCAGCCCAATACTTTAAAATATATTCGCTCAATAAATACCGTTTATATTTACCTTTTCCTCCAAGTGCTTTATAAATATTACAATATTTTTTTTCGTTGTCCTTTTCGCTATACATAAGCACATGAGGAAGCAATACGCCGCAAGCAACGCCATGTATAATTTTAAATTCTTCTGAAAAAAGATTTGCAATTCCATGCACGGCGCATAATCCTGCGTTAGCCAATGTTATTCCGGAAAAGGTTGCCGCAAGCGCCATATCGTTACGAAGATTAATATTTTCGGGATATTTAATTATTTTATTTAAATTTTTAGCTAATTTTAAACCCTCCAGGCTTAATATATCGGTAATAAAATTAGAATTTACGGACAAATAACTTTCCGTTAATTGACAAATACAGTCAACCCCGGAAATAACGGTATTTTCAAGTGGAGTACTTGTCATTAAATCAGGGTCAAGAATTATATAATCGGCTATCAATCTGTCATCTCTTATGCTTTTTTTAAACTTCTCACCCGAAATAACTGCATTTTTTGTGGATTCCGACCCTGTTCCCGATGTTGTAGGCACGGCATACCATTTTAACGGAGCATAATTTAATTTTTTATTGTATTGAGGTAGTTCAAGATAATTTAATATGGAACCTTCATTGGTACATAATGCCGCTACGGCTTTAGCCGTATCCATTGCAGAACCGCCGCCGAAACCGATAATTAATTCAGGCAAAAAATTTCTTGCCACTGCTGCGGCCGCATCTACGCTGTCTACTGTAGGCTCTCCTTTACATACAAAATACAAATAACATTTTTCGTTTATAATTTCATCAAAAATTTCTTTGTTATTTAAATATGCACTTTCAGAGGCTAAAATGAAAACTTTTTTGTCTCCGATTTTGTTTTTCAGTAATTTAATTTTTCCACTCCCCGATTCTAATTTTTTAGGGAAAAACAAATAAAAATCTTTGTTATTCATTATATAATATTTACTCCGAATTTTAAAATAATAAATGAAAATACAATTATCAGCATTATAATTATGTTTAATATTACATTGACCAATCTTTTTTTAGCCGTAATTTCTCCTTTCATATAATCTAAAGACTCACAAAAACGATTTTGTTTCAAAAATGTATTTTTTGCCAAAATCAAAAATACTACCGAAAGAACAATATTGACCACCCAAACTACGCTCTGCCCTACAATTCTTTTTAAGAAAGCCGCAACGTATAATCCGCCGTAATAGCTTAAAGGCGGCAAAACAAGTCCCATATTTGTCAATAACTGAGAAGAGAATACGAAAGCAAAAATTCCTGATACTATAATTTTTAATGCATATAATAGATTGTTTTTGACCGCACTGTATTTTTCATTTTCAAAATTACAATAATTCACTATACTTCCGCTCATAAAAGCTATTAATCCGTTGGATACTGTCAAAATCGGTGACCAAGGACCTTGAGGCACTAAAAAAGCTATAATAAAATCTGCCAATGCCATTGCAAAAAACCCGTAGTAAGGACCTATCATTACTCCTGTCACTATTGCGGAAAAAGTAACTAACGAAATCATCAACAAAGGAGTATTTGACGACAAAATGTTAAACAAACATCCTATTGCAACAAAAATCGCAAAAAAAACAATTTTCAAAACCTTTTTTTCCATAAAAAAACCTCCTATATTTACAGAAGGCATCTAAACTGAAAATATTAAAAAAATAATCCAGTGGATGCAAACAAATACCGCAGAGGAAACCTCTTTCGTTTTCGAGCAACATCCCATCTCGAAACACTTGACGCATTTGTCTTACTCTGTGATTAAGATTATACATTACTTAATTAATATTGTAAAGCATTTAAAAGTATAAATTTAATATTTTAGCAAAATCTATTAATATGCTGACTATATTGTTAAGAACGGTAATTATTTATGTTTTAGTTCTTTTTGTATTAAGATATTTGGGAAAAAAACAGCTAGGTGAAATGCAGCCTATAGAGCTCGTGGTAACTTTAATTATTGCGGATTTGGCATGCAATCCTATGGCCGACACTTCCATTCCCTTTTTATACGGGATAATTCCCATACTCGTATTGGTGGTTATGCACCAAGCATTAAATTTTTTTATTACTAAATTTATACCTTTCAGAACCCTGGTTATTGGCAAACCCGCCGTTGTAATAACACCCGACGGAATAGATTATAAAATATTAAAAAAACTCGATATGAATGCTTTTGATTTGCTGGAGTCGCTAAGACAAGAAGGCTATTTCGATTTGAGTGAAATACAATACGCAATTTTTGAAACTACCGGTAAAATAAGCGTTTTATTAAAAAACGAATTCATGCCGGCTTCGAAAGCCGATGTCTGCAATGAACTCTGCGAAACGAAAATTCCTTTAACTGTGATTATCGAAGGCAAAATTATTGCAAAAAATTTAGAAAAAATCAATTTTTCACAAGAAAAATTAATAGATTTATTGTTTAAACAAAATATTAAAAAAATAAAAGATTTAACCGTCGTAACATTAAATAGCGATGGAGATATGTATATTCAATCCAAATATGCTAAATCCGTAACACTTAACATAAATAAGGAGATTCTTACGCAATGAAAAAATGGGTTGTATTTTTTATAATAATTTTATTTTTAACTTTTATAGGCATAAATGAACAAATTATAGTACGAAATACATTAATCGAAGTAAAAAACAAAATCGTTACTATTCAAAACGATTACAAAAACAATAAAGGAAATGAGCAAGAAGCCCTTGATATTAAAAACGATTGGTTGGATAAAAGAAAATATTTAGAATATTTTATGATGCATACCGAATTAAATGTTATAAATCAACGAATGGACGAAATGATTGCCTGTCTTCAAACTCAAGACTACGACCTTGCCTATACCCAAGCATGTGTATTAGTTGGAATTTTAGAAAATATGCCCGAAATGTTGGTTCCCTCTTTTGCAAACATATTCTAATAAATTCACCGGTTTAACCGGTGTTTTTTT
>CASEPJ010000189.1 GCA_949289715.1 uncultured Clostridia bacterium | reverse complement strand
TTTTGCAAGCCTTCTCCTTTCAAAGCGGAAATTTTAATGTTTATTTTAGCCCCGGGAACAAAAACTTCTTCCGCATTTTCTATTTTATCGCATTTATTATATACAAAAATAATCGGTTTTTTATCCGATTTTATCTCTTCGAGAACCTTCAAAACCGCCTCGTATTGCTGAAAAATTTTTTCATCCGACGCATCCAACACCAAAAGAAGCAAATCTGCATCTTCAACTTCCTTAAGCGTTGATTTGAATGCTTCGACCAGAGTATGAGGCAGGCGGTCTACAAAACCGACGGTATCGGACAATAAATATTCTCTGCCGTTATCCCAGATTCTTCGTGTAACGGGATCCAAAGTGGCAAAAAGTTTATCTTCCGCCAAAACATTTGCTTTGGTTAAAGCATTTAATAGAGTGGATTTCCCTGCATTGGTATATCCGACTATGGAAACCAATGGCAGATTGCCTTCTCTTCTACGCTTTTTTTGAACATTTCTATTTTTTTCCAACACCGCAAGTTTTTCTTCCAAAGATTTTATTTCTCTTCGGATTCTTCTTTTATCCGTTTCCAGCTTTTTTTCGCCAGGTCCTCTTGTACCTATACCGCCGCCCAATCGAGATAATTGCTTGCCCTTTCCCGTAAGCCTGGGTAAGTTATATTTTAGTTGCGCCAATTCCACCTGAATTTTACCTTCGTTGGAGGTTGCCCTTGCCGCAAAAATATCCAAAATCAAAACCGTCCTGTCTATTATTGTACAGTCTAAAATATCTTCAAGATTTTTTTGCTGCACTCCCGATAAATCGTCGTTTGTTATGCAAAGTTCTATATCGTTATCTTTAATGTAATGAGCAATTTCTTCCGCTTTACCCTTACCTATATAAAAAATGGGATCGGGCTTTTCTCTTTTTTGAGAAAAAATTTGTTCGACATATGCCCCTGCCGAATCAGCAAGCAAAACTGTTTCGTTTGCGGAAGCGTCTATATCGGTTTGATTACAGTCTACACATATTAAAATCGCTTTTTGTTTTTCTGTTTTTAAGTTTAAATCCATAAAATGTTTTTTACCTTTTTTTCCTGTATTTAACAAAAAAATTATTTAATGTTTACCGTTTAAATATTTTCTATTAATATAAAGTTTATTAAACTATAATTATATTTCCCCGATATATTACACCTTAAAATTATTAATCCGTTAAAACGTAACTTTATAATTTATAAATTAGAATTTATAAAACTAAATAAAAACTCCGTGTAATTAAAGGCATTTGCACATAACAGGCATAAATATCCACGTCCGAAAAAACAAGATTATCTGCTTATTCGATTTTTTGTTTTTACCAAACATCAATATTCCTTTAAATCACGGAATTAATTTTATAGTTTAGATGAGTAATTGGGAGATTCTTTGGTAATCGAAATATCGTGCGGATGGCTTTCCACCAAAGATGCACCGGAAATTTTTATAAATTTGCCGTTTTCTTTTAAATCCTTTATATCCTTTACACCGCAATAACCCATACCCGAACGCAATCCGCCGATAAGTTGAAAAACGATTTCCGAAAGCGCTCCGGCATAGGGAACTCTGCCTTCCACCCCTTCGGGTACGAATTTTTTTGCATCGTCTTGGAAATATCTGTCCTTGCTGCCCGCAGCCATTGCAGGAAGGGACCCCATACCTCTGTAAACTTTAAAGCTTCTGCCTTGGAAAACTTCCATTTCACCGGGAGATTCTTTGGTTCCTGCAAAAAGAGAACCTATCATTACGGCATCTGCGCCGGCAGCAATGGCTTTTGTAATATCACCGGAATATTTTATGCCTCCGTCAGCTATTATCGATTTGTTATATTTAGCGGCAACCTCGGCACAATCCATAACCGCCGTAATCTGAGGAACGCCAATTCCCGCAATTATACGGGTGGTGCATATGGAACCCGGTCCCATACCTACTTTTACAATATCCGACCCTCTGTCGAATAAATCTTTTGCGGCCTGTGCGGTAGCTACGTTACCGGCAATCAATGCGACATTTGGATATTTGTTTTTAATTCTTTCCGCCATATCCATTACGCCTACCGAATGACCGTGTGCGGTATCTAAAGCAATTACGTCCACTTTTGCGTCAACAAGAGCGGCAACTCTGTCCATAGTGTTTTTTGCAGTACCTACCGCTGCACCGACTAATAATCTGCCCTTTTTGTCTTTAGCCGAATTGGGATACTGTCTGTTCTTTTCTATATCTTTAATGGTAATCAAACCCTTTAATTTAAAATCCTTATCGACAATCGGCAATTTTTCTATACGATGCTTACCGAGAATTTTTTGTGCTTCTTCAAGTGTGGTGCCAACGGGTGCAGTAACAAGATTATCCTTTGTCATAACATTGCCTATCGGTTGGCTGTAGTCGGTTTCGAAACGAAGATCTCTGTTGGTCAAAATACCTACGAGAATTCCGTTTTTAGTTATCGGAACACCGCTTATTTTATATTTGGACATGAGAGCAAGAGCGTCCGAAACCAAATTTTCCGGTTCGAGAAAGAAAGGATCGGTTATAACTCCGTGTTCACTTCTCTTAACCTTATCTACCTGAATGGCCTGTTCTTCTATTGTAAGATTTTTATGTATTATTCCGATTCCGCCCTCTCTTGCCATAGCTATTGCAAGCTGAGATTCGGTAACCGTATCCATTGCTGCGCTCATCAAAGGAATATTAAGAATAATATCGTCGGTTAATTTTGTTGTCAAATCTACATCTTTGGGTACATATTGGCTTTTTCCGGGAATCAATAAAACGTCATCGAAAGTCAAACCCTCTTTTACTATTTTGTTCACGTTGCACCTCCTTTAATTTAATCGTTATAAATATCTATTTTTGTAACGGATGCACTTCTTTGAGCACCTACACCTATCATGGCTACTTTTACGCCTGTAACTTCTTCGATTTTTTCAATATATTTTTTAGCGGAAACGGGTAAATCATCGTAATTTCTGCATAATGAAATATCGTCGCTCCAACCTTCGAATTCTTCAAAAACCGGTACGCACCTGGAAAGTTCCTTTAAAGATGCGGGATAATAGTCAATAATTTTGCCGTCCAACATATATCCCGTACAAATTTTTACTTTATCAAACCCCGCTAAAGTATCCATTCTGGTAACGGCAATATAGTCCATACCGGATATGCGTGCGGAATGATTTACCAATACCAAATCCAACCAACCTATTATTCTCGGTCTTCCCGTAACCGTACAGAACTATCCTCCCTTCACTCTCAAAGCGTCGCCCGTACTGTCAAAAAGTTCCGTCGCAAAGGGACCGGCCCCAACCCTTGAAGTATAAGCTTTAACTACTCCTATAACTTTATTTACGGTATTTAAAGGCAGCCCCGTTCCCGAAGGAATACCTATAGCTGTTGGATGAGATGCCGTAACATAAGGATATGTACCGAAATCCACATCGAGTAACGAACCCTGCGCACCTTCAAAGAGCAAATTTTTTCCCTCTTTTACCATATTGTTTAATAATAAAACACTATCACACACATACGGACGAATTTCTTCGGCATATTCGCTATATTGTTTTAAAATGCTTTCGTATTCGAGGGGTTTCGAATTATAAACTTTAGTAATAATCAAATTTTTGAATTCGAGATTTTTTTTCAACAGTTTTGGAAAATTTTCCCTATCTAAAAGGTCAACTATTCTTATACCCGTCCTTTCCGATTTGTCTACATAACAAGGACCTATGCCGTTTTTGGTTGTGCCAAGCTGTGCTCCGCTGCCCGCCTTGTAATTTTCGCTGAGCTCGTCCAAAACTTTATGGTAAGGCATAACCACATGCGCTCTGTCGGAAATTTTTAAATTCGAACAATCGATATTTTGAGAACGCAAGTTTTTTATTTCTTTTAAAAGACCTTCCACATCGACGACCACACCGTTTGCAATTACGTTAAGTTTGTTTTTATATAAAATACCGCTGGGAATTAAGCGCAATTTATAAACTTTATCGTCCACACCTACAGTATGCCCGGCATTATTGCCTCCTTGATAACGCACCACAACGTCTGCGTGTTCAGCCAAAAAATCTACAAATCTGCCTTTGCCTTCGTCGCCCCACTGAGCACCAAAAACCACTACATTAGACATATATATCCTCCAAAAAAATTTATCCCTTTTAAAAAACGGCGATATTCCCTTAAACAAGGATTGCCGCCGCCCCATCATAGCGCTTCGATATTGTTAATCCAATAAGAAGCGTCTCTATTTAATTTTTGGGCAAATAATGCCATATCCGCACTTATATAAAGCGCCTTGTTAATATCTTTTGTACTTCCCGCCCTTATAAATTCTCCGTTATTTGCATCTGCTAAAGCTTTTGCATAACTTTCTATTTGGGCATATTCACTGTCGCTAACGGATAAAACTTCCTCATCTTGAATAAATTGCGCAATGTATCCTCCTATTGCCCAATTTAAATTATCGCTGTTAATGTCGCTTATAGCAAATTCCAGTGCTTTTTTTCTTTCGCCCAATTTATAAAGAGCGGAAATATAAGCTTTTTTGACATAATTATCGTACCCGAAAAGCACATTATCCTGATATTGAGAATTAGCAATCTGCAAATCTCTAAACTCGCAATAATTTTTATAATCGGAATTATCCAACAACAAAGGTACGTCTTTAACAATATTCACCGATTTATCGAATTCTATAGCTCGATCAACAGCATCTGCTATATAATTTATATCTTGCCCTCTGTTATATTGAGCTTCCGCAAGAGAAACGGAAAGACCTTTTAATTTCAGAGAATAAGCAAGATCCGCCGCCACCGAAGGCGCAAACATAATAAGGGCTCCTGCCATAAACAATGTTAGCAGAAGTATTACGGCAAATGCTATTAACAGCGTTCTGGAAAAAATTTTCAAATATTCTTTTGACTGCATCTTAAAGAATTCCTTAAAATGTTTTCTGATTAAAGTATTATACCATATTTATCGGCATATGCAAAATGTTTTTTTTGTATTATAAAAAATTACATAAAATTTAAAGCATAAATAAAAATACTGTCTTGAATTTTTTATATTGCTTTATTGAAATTTAGATTTAACCTGAAAAATATATGAGGTTTGCATATTTTAAAATTAAAACGATTTACGGTAAAATTGGTTGCTTTATAAACGCAGTATTTAAAAAGGCTTAAAAAAAGCGCATAACTTTCGTTAAACGCTTTTATGATTAACATTTTTTATAAATATTTATTTTACATAAACGGACCGTTTTTTCTTCGAAGTTTTGTCTTAACGTTATTTTCGTCAATTATATAAGTGTTATCCAGCTGAAATTTTAAATCGCTTACCATAGCGTCTATGTATTCTCTGCGCAATTTCTGCTGTTCGGCCTTTTCTTCTTCAGTCAGGCCTTCTTCTCTGCGTTTTTTCGCAAGTTCGTTTATTCTTTTAATGTTTACCATATTTCCCTCCCGGATTTACTATAAATTTCAAAAATTTATAGCTCGACTTTTATTTTTTTACTAAATTAATCTATTTAAAACTTTTAGCTTGATATTTAGCAAGTTTTTTTATAACTTTTTCAACCGTTAATGAGTATTTATTCAATTAACAACCAACTATTATTAAAAGAATATAATTTTAAGCTAAATGTTCAACACATTTTTATTATTTATATAATTAAATAAAAATCTTATAAAACAAAAATACGTTTAACTTTTTATTCTTTAATTATAAAGCCGACATAATTTAAAAGTTAACATATTAACCACGTATATTACAATTAACGGATTTTATAATTAATAATATATATATTAATATTATATGATATTTATATAAGTATAATACAGTTTATGATTTTTGTCAAGTAATGTTGAAAACAATATTTTTATTAAATCGCAATATAGTTTATATTATCCGCTCAATCGCATATAAATTTTTAAATAAAATTCTCTTATTTAATTTTACAGGTTAATGTTATTTATAATGGAAAAATTAAAATTAACGAATTTTATCGCAATGTTAAACTAATGCGAAATTGTATATAAATATACCTAAAATATAATAAATTTATCTTAAAAAACACCGTTTTTCTTTTAATTTTGTGTTTTTTCGTTAAATCTATTGCTTTTTGGCAAATAAAATTATATAATAAATTATAATATTATATATTTTAAACAATAATTATTATCGTAAGCAATTGATTTAATTTATGGTTATTAAATTATAAACCATAAGTTTTTTGATTGTGTATGAAAAAAGGAGAACCGAATGGGTTTAATCGACATAATTATAATTGCATTAATCCTTCTGTCCGCAATAATCGGAACCGTAAAAGGCTTTGTAAAATCCTTGTTGGGGTTTTTCGGTTGGATAATTGCCATAGTTCTTGCCGTTTCTCTCGCATCGCCCACTGGAACTTTGCTTTCGGATAAAACATCCATTGACGATTCAATTTCAACAAAACTCGAAAGTACCGTAACCGGTTGGTCTTCTTATATGTCCACCGAACTTACGCAAGAGAATTATCACGAAGTTATTACCTCAGCTTTGGGAGAAACCAAAATACCCGAATTTGTTCAGCAACCTATCGTGCAGGCTATTGACGGATTAGTAGAATCCAATGCAGATACCGTTATCGGCAAAACGCCGGCAGTTATAATTTCTTCCACTCTGGCAAATCTTGCCGTTACGGCTATAGCTTTTATCATTATTTTCATTTTAACTTTAATAATAATAGCAATTATTAAACATTTCCTCACGAAAGCAATATCGAAAGTTAATTTAATCAAAAAAATCGATAAAGTTTTAGGCTTTTTGTTCGGCTTGGTGGAAGGTTTTGTAATCGTCTGTTTAATTATAGGTGTGTTGGGTTTCATTACCTCTATGGGAATGGTGCCTCAGCTTTCCGAAATGTTAAACGAAGGTATTATTACTCCTAAACTTTCCGAATTTGTTCAATCGATATTAAGTCAATATTTACAAATATCGGTAGGCGGGGAGGGCTAAAAAATGATCGTTGACATTGTTGTATTGGTAATTTTGTTACTATTTTTACTTATAGGCTGGTTAAGTGGTTTTATCAATTCTTTGCTTTCGTTAATAGGCTGGCTGGTATCATTAATAATCGCAATAGTTTTAGCGCCCGCTTTTATAACTATGCTATCCAATATGTTTGGTTTAGACGCAACTTTAAATACATATTTTGAAAATGCGCTGATATCCGTTAACGAAAATTTTAATGTAGTAATTACGGCAGACAATAAAACCAGTGTTTTAATTGATATGGTTATGCAGTTAGGTTTAAGCGAAGATATGGCAAACGGCTTTGTTTCGGTGATTTCTACGGTAATTCCTCTTCAAGAAGGTCAAACGATAGCACAATATTTGGCGCCTATAGCAACAAGCATAATGATGTTTATTATTGCTACCACAATTTTGTTTATAATATTTAGAATTATAATTTGGATAATAAGCGCCATTTTCGAAAAAATGTTCGATAAATTTAAATCTTTAAAAAAGATTGACAGAATATTAGGTATATTTATAGGCTTTATAGAAGGAGCTATAATAGTACTTTTATTAAACGTAATTTATTATCTAATAAAAGATATGTCGTTCATGCAAGAATTTAATCAATACTTTGCAGATTCGTTGTATATGAAAACTATCGGCAATTCCATTATGAATTTTATGG
>CASEPJ010000188.1 GCA_949289715.1 uncultured Clostridia bacterium | reverse complement strand
AGGACAAGAGTATTACAATATTTAATGTTTTTATCAATATAAAATAAAAGCCCGCAATTTGCGGGCTTTTATTATTAAATATTAACTAAAATATTTATTTAATTTATGTTTAAAATTTTAAAATATTTTGTTTAAATAGTTTAAGAATTAATATGATTTTTAATTTAAAAAATGTAAAATGATGCAAGCGCTTGATAATTAATTGACTAATTTTAAAATAAAAAGTATTATATTATTATTAAAGTTAAAGGCGGATTAATTTGGTAATTTTAGGTATTGATCCCGGTCTTGCTACTGTAGGTTACGGGGTAATAAATCAGGACGGAGATAAACTGACGGTACTTGACTATGGAATAATAGAAACACCGAAAAACGAAACTATACCGGTTCGTTTAAAAATGGTATACGACGGAATAAATTATTTGGTGGAAAAATATAAACCTGATTCTGTTGCGGTTGAAGAATTATTTTATTTTAAAAACGCAAAAACAATAATTCAAGTCAGCCAGGCGAGGGGAGTAATAGTTCTTGCATTAATTGAAAAATGCGGAAGAATTTATGAATATACTCCATTGCAGATAAAACAGGCGCTGACAGGTTACGGAAGGGCTGAAAAAGGGCAGATTCAATTTATGGTAAGGACTATGTTAAACTTAAAGACAGACCCGAAACCCGATGATGCAGCCGATGCTTTGGCGGTAGCCGTAACCCATGCGCAAACAAATACCCAATTAATGCATTCCGAATATTAGAGGTTAGTATGATAGCTTTTTTAAGAGGTACAGTTAATTCTATAACAGAAAATTCGTTTATAATCGATTGTAATAATATTGGTTATGAAATAAATGCGTCTGTCAATACATTGAATCAATTAAGTCAAGGGGACGAAATTTTGGTTCTTACATATATGGCGGTCAAAGAAGACGGTATTTCTCTTTACGGATTTTTGGAAAAAGAAGAAAAAGAATTGTTTTTGCAAATAATTACCGTTTCCGGAATAGGACCTAAGCTCGCTTTGGGAATTTTATCGGGATTGTCTTTCAAAAGTTTAGAAAGCGCTATAGCAACGGGCGACATAAAACTTATTAGCTCCATTAAAGGAGTGGGTAAAAAGACCGCAGAAAGATTGGTTTTGGAACTTAAGGACAAAATTACGGTTCACGGAATAATAGAGGCGGATGTAAGCGAGCCTATTCCGAAAGATATGTATGACGAAGCTATGGAAGTATTGCATAATTTGGGATTTACCAAAGCCGAGGCATCCAAAGCTTTATCTAAAGTTACCGAGAGTTATTCGGATACTTCTGAATTGCTTTCGCTTGCTTTGAGAAGTTTCGATAAATAATAGAAGGTTTTTATATGGAAGATTTCAGATTTATTAAAAGTTTAAAAAACGAAAGCGAAACCGAACTTGAGGCGACAATCAGACCTCAGAAAATGTCGGATTACATAGGGCAGGAAAAAATTAAAGCTAATTTAAAAGTTTATATAGAGGCCGCAAAATTAAGGGGAGAACCGTTAGACCATGTGTTGCTTTACGGACCTCCCGGGCTCGGAAAGACTACTATGGCAGGCATAATAGCTCAGGAAATGGGGTCGTCTATGCGTGTAACAAGCGGTCCGGTAATAGAACGTGCCGGCGATCTTGCTGCTATTTTATCGAACAATCCCGATAAATCGGTTATTTTCATAGATGAAATTCATAGATTAAACAGAGCAACCGAAGAAATTTTATATCCGGCAATGGAAGATTTTGCACTCGATTTTGTAAACGGAAAAGGACCTGCCGCAAGAAATTTTCGACTCAAAGTTCCGAGATTTACTTTGATTGGCGCAACTACAAGGGCGGGTATGCTGACGGGACCTTTAAGAGACAGGTTCGGTATAATTTTAAGACTCGAACTTTATACGCCTGAAGAATTAAATTTAATTGTAAACAGGTCTGCTGATATTTTAAAAATAGATATAGATAAAGATGCCGGCTATGAAATTGCACGGCGCAGCAGGGGAACCCCCAGAATAGCAAACAGGCTTTTGAAAAGAGTAAGCGATTTTGCCGTAGTGGACGGTCTTAAAAAGATTAATATAGATGTTACGAAAAAGGCTTTGGCGTTAATGGATATCGATGAATTGGGACTGGATTTTACCGATGAAAGGATATTAGAAACTATAATAGACAAATTTAACGGCGGTCCCGTAGGGTTGGAAACATTAGCTACGGCTTCGGGAGAAGAAAGTAATACCATTGAAGATGTTTATGAGCCTTATTTAATACAATTAGGTTTTATAGCAAGAACGCCGAGAGGCAGAGTTTGTCTTGAGGGGGCGTATAAACATCTCAATAAGCCTTATTATAAAGAAATGCAGCTCTTTTGAGGAGAAATTATATAATTATGAATACCAGTGATTTTTATTATGATTTGCCTGAATGTTTAATCGCTCAAACTCCTTTGGAAAAAAGAGACTCTTCCAGACTGATGGTAGTTGAAAAAGATACAGGAAAATTTATCGATGATCATTTTTTCAATTTAGTTAAATATTTGAAGAAAGGGGATATTTTAGTCGTAAATAGAACTAAAGTGTTACCTGCAAGACTAATAGGTTCAAAAAAAAGCGGCGGAAAAATTGAAATTCTGCTTTTGAAAAGGATAGATTTAAAACATTGGCGTGTACTCGTAAAACCGGGTAAAAAAGCAAAAATAGGTACTGAAATAGTATTTTCCGATACTTTGTCATGCATAGTACAGGAGCATACCGATGACGGCGGGCGTATAGTTGAATTTAATTACCAAGGTGTTTTTGAGGATATTTTAAATAAATTGGGAACAATGCCTTT
>CASEPJ010000187.1 GCA_949289715.1 uncultured Clostridia bacterium | reverse complement strand
TATATAATAATATAATAATCAAATATAATAATCAAAACAATAATTAAAAAAGTAATTTAATTTATATTTAATAAAATTAGCGTTTTATTTAAACCGAATTTACGATTAATAGAGTGAAAAGTTTATTATTTAGATTAACGTATTAAATTCATTTTTTAATTGTTTTTTAAATAAACTTGATAAATTATAATTAAATTTTTTCTCTATAAGTTTATTTTTAGTATTTTATTACATTTAAAATAGACTATTAAGTCTGCTTATTCAATGTTTTTTTAATTATATTTATTTAGTTAAAAGTTTTGTTAAATTTTTTGAAAATGTATTAACTTTATTTGTTTTTTATAAATTATTAATTCGAATTAATAATTTTTTGCTTTATTTTTTAATATAACACGTATATTATTTTTATTTATTGAAACCATTAAAATATTAAGTTTATTAAAGGAGAAATTTATGAGTTTCAATCCGTTGAAAGAAAAACCGGTTGATTTGTTTTCCACTCTTATTAATTGGAAAACCATGTATCACAAAAGTTACGATAAAAACAACGTAGACCCCTATACAAAGACTAGAATTATATTAATGAACGGAACCGAATTTGAAGCGGTGTGGTTCGGGCACAATTTTTCAAGACATTGTAACAATAATGATTTGCGTAGAGATTTGGCATTGGCTAGAAGAATAGAACAACAGCAGCAAAAGGAAATTGCATGCCTAAAACCAATAAACGAAAATATTTTGGAAACGACAATTTCTTATGAACAGTTAGCAGTTGATTTAACAGCGCTTTTGGCAAAAAAAGAACCCGATAACAATGTAAAAAAAGCTTTGAATTTTGCCTTGCTGGAAGATTTTGACCATCTTTACCGTTATGCGGATTTACTCGATTTGGAATTCGGTATAAAAGCCGAAAAGCTTGTGGGGGGATATACGGAAATTATGCCCGCAAGACCTACGATAGCGCACCACAGACATCCCTATGACGATATAAGATATCATATTGACGGTAACGCTTCGGATATGATAACCAAACTGAACGTAAACATTATAACGGCTGCAGAACAGCAGACTATGAACTACTATATGAACGTTGCAGGTTTTTACAGCAGCGATTTGGGAAGAAAGTTGTACCAGGAAATAGGTATGGTAGAAGAGCAGCATGTTTCCTCCTACGGCAGCTTAATAGATACTACTAATACATTAATAGAATGTTTGATAATGCACGAATATACCGAGTGCTATTTATATTACTCCTGTTATATGGACGAAACCGATAAAAATATAAAAGCAATATGGGAAAAACATTTAATAGAAGAAATAGCAATGTTGCATAAAGCAAAAGAATTATTGCAGAAATACGAAGGTAGAGATATCGAAGAGGTTATTCCAAACGGAGAATTTCCAGAACTTTTATCTTTTAAGGAATCGAATATCGATTATGTAAGAACGGTATTAAAAGATACCGTTAATCTGACGGCAAAAAAAGAAGATTATACGGAATTAAACAAATTAAACGATAATGCCGACTTCTTTATGTATAATGGAAAGGTCAACAATAAAGAGGAAGAGGTGCCTTCACATAATATTATAAATAAATATATTGCCGAAAAGGGAAGCGATTACAGATATGAATTAAAAGAAAATCCTATTATCGAATTAAGAGACAGAAAAACCGACAATACTAAACTTGGCAGATGCAAGGCCTAAATATGTTTTTGAAATTTTTATAACTAAAATAACCGATTTTCAAATCGGTTATTTTTATTTATCAATCTTTTAATCTTTTAAAGTTTATATTTAAAACGAATTTATTTTAATATTTATTTTAACTTATCAAAATAATTCTTAAAAAACCTAATAAATTTAATTAATGTATTTTTAATTATAAATTATATCGTTACTATAAGGTTTTATAAATTTTTTTTATGTTTGTTAATTAATATTGTTGTTAATTAATTATGAATTAATTTAATTAACGTTTAAATTAAAATATAAATTTAAGCTTAAAAATTACCTAATTTTTATAAAATAATTTTATATTTTTAATTTCATAATGTATAAAAATTATTTTTATTATTTTTGTTTAAAATGGAAATGTAAAATTTGTTACTTTCAATAAAAATAATTCAAATACCGAAATTGAAAGAAATAAATTTGACTTATATATTAATTTAATATAAAATTATTTATGACTAAAGATGAGTAATAACAAAACAAATGATTGTCAGGAATAATTATGTTTGAATTAATATTGCAATTCCTGAGCGGAATAGGTATTTTTCTGTTCGGAATGAAATTTATGGGAGACGGTCTGGAGCAGCTTTCAGGAAATAAAATGCGAGATTTGCTTTCAAAAGTCAGTTCAAACCGAATTGCGGGCTTTGGTGTGGGTACGGTTGTTACAGCAATTATTCAATCATCTTCAGCAACTTCGGTAATGGTGGTGGGCTTTGTTAACGTGGGATATATGACGCTTATGCAAGCAACGTCGATAATTATGGGGGCAAGTGTAGGAACAACTATTACCGCTCAGATTGCAGCCGCAAGTACCATAGATTTAGGGATTATAGATATCCCCGCAATAGTGGGAGCATTAACAGTAATAGGAGCGTTTATGGCGCTTCTTGCAAAAAACAACAAATCGCAGCAGACGGCTATAATATTGGGCGGTTTTGGAATGATATTTGTAGGTTTATCCATAATGAGTTCCAGTATGACTGCGATTGTAGGCGTTACTCCGGAATTAAAAGAATTTTTAACTTCCTTTTCCAATCCCGTCCTTCTTCTTTTAACGGGACTTATAATTACCGCAATAGTACAAAGTTCCTCTTTATTTACAAGTATTCTTATTCCGTTAAGTGTTGCGGGAGCTTTACCTGTAACCAATGCGTTTTTCCTTATTCTCGGTTCTAATATAGGTACTTCGATTACTCCCGTTTTGGCTTCGATAGGTACAAAGGTCGATGCCAGAAGAACGGCATGCATAAGTGTTTTGATAAAAGTTATTTCCGTTGCTGTTTTTATTTTGCCCATATATTTCTGCAAATTTTATATTGAGGATTTTTTGGTGAAAATAAGTTATTCTTCGGCGGTGCAAATAGCAAATTTTCATACTTTATATAATTTAATATCTATGCTATGTCTTTTGCCTTTTACAAAATATATAGTAAGATTGTCCGAAAAAATTATTAAACCGAACGACATCGATAGAAAACAACATAAGATTTTTGATGCCGTGTTATATAAAACGCCTTCTCTTGCGGTTGCTCAGATAGGACAGGAAGTTTTGTATATGTCCTCTATTGCAAGGGAAAATTTGTGGCAAGCCACCGATTGCGTAATAAATAATATTTTATATGATAAATATAAAATGGAAGACAGAGAAAAACAGCTAAATAAATTAAATGACGAGATTGAAAAGATCTTGGTAAAAATTTCATCGCTCGAAATTTCTTTCAACGATGAAGTCTACATAGGTTCGCTTTTCCACGTTATCAACGATATTGAACGTATCGGGGATCTTGCCGAAAATTTATATGAATACATTGATGAAGCGATCAAAAGAAAATATGTATTTTCCGATGAGGCTAAAGCGGAACTTGTAAAAGCATGTTCCGTTTGTAAAGAAATGTTTGACGAAGCAATATGTATTTTCGAAAACAGAGATATTCAGCGTTTCGACAGTTTGAACGAAAAAGAACAGATGATGGATGATTTAAAACAGGAAATGAGAGACAATCACATTTCAAGATTCGGAAAAGGCGATTGTAGCGCCGATGCGGGAACGGTATTTTTAAGTATAGGCAACGATTTGGAAAGAATAGCGGACCACTTAACCAATATAGCTTATTCTATAAAAGATTACGTCATAAAAAAGACGCCTAAAGTTCAAAAAAAACCTTTATTTTAATTAAAACTTTATTTTTGATTTGTCAAATTATTAAAAAAATTAATTTTTATTTCAATCAACACTTTAACTATAAGTTAAGGTGTTGATTTTTTATAAATTAATTTATTTTATATTAGTGAATTAATGTATTTAAATATTTTTTAATTTTTTTTTGTTAAATTAAATTTAATTAATAAATTGTTTATAAAACCAATTATAGAAAAATAATCAAGAACACGAAAATAATTGATTTGTTATTCAAATATATTTTATAAAATTTTATAATTTCAATTTAGTTTTTTTATTAATATTGTTAAAAAAAATGAAAATCGTTTGAAATAATTATGGCAAATTATAAATTTTTATTTTGTTCTCTTTTTTTAAAATATGAGGTTAGTTTTATAGCTTTATTGAATTCAATTAAAAAATTTATAAACCGCCAATCGATAAATATTATTATTTGTATAATAAAAACAAAAAAAACCATAATAAAAAAGGAGGCTGTTATGGAAAATTTTAATTCTAAAGAACATTCTAAAAATATTTTGAACGAAGTTTGCAAGGGGTGCGAAATAGCAAAGTGCTCCATAGACGACATTATGAAAAAAACCGAAGGTATGGATATAGAAAACGAATTAAAAACAGAGTACGATAATTACGATTCGATATTCACAAAATCGGTTGGACTTATGAAAGAAATGGGAGAAAATCCCGACAGTATGAACGTAATAGATAAAGCCATGTTATGGAGCGGCATATTTTTTAATACGTTGATAGACGATAGTGAAAGAAAAATTGCCGAAGTTATGATAAACGGCACTAATATGGGAATTACTTCCACCAAAGAAGTAATGATAGATAACCCAAATGCAGACGAACGTGCAAAAGCTATAGCAAATGAATTTTTGGAACACGAACAAAACTTTGTGCGTTCGCTGCATAATTTTTTATAAAGTTTTTACGCCTATCGCAAGAATATCCAAATAAACAGGGTCGGCAAGCGAATAAAAAAGGACTTTGCCCTGCCTTCTGTATTTAACGGCATTTACCGTTCTTAAAATTTTCAGCTGGTGAGAAATGGTAGTTTGGTTTGCCGCCAAAATTATGGATAGATCGTTTACGCACATTTCCGATATAGACAGAGCAGAAATTATTCTTAAGCGTGTTTGGTCGGAAAACAATGTAAAAAGCATGGAAAGACGGTTTAATTTGTCTTCGTCGGGCATATAACTTAACAGATTGCTGTAAGTTCTGTTATCTAACAGAAGCTGCATTTTTATACCTCCTTAATCTAATATAATTATAACATATTTAATTTTTTTACGGCAAGTTGTCATAACGTAATATTTTGTCGCATATTAAATTAATATGAATTATTTTGGGCTTTAAGGAGGTGTCTGTATGCCTGTAAATTTTAATTCCAATGATCTTGTATTGTCTGTGCTTATTGTTTTACTGTTGCAAAACGGTAATACTTGCCAAAATCTCGAAACAATTTTACTTTTTATATTGGTATATTGCATGTTGTTTAATAAAAACAATACCTGCAGAAATACAAACTGATTTAAAACGGGACATTAGTTCCGTTTTTTTATGTTCAAATATTTTTTTTAAAAATGCGATTTAAATTTTTTTTAAGTTGTTTTAAATTATATCAATCCTTTTTTTACTTGCTAAATAAAAAATTATTTGCTTTTACATAAAATATTTTATAAGCAGCATAATAACTATTGAAAAAGGCATTTAAGGAGAAAATATGAAAGCAACTGGAATGATAAGAAGGATAGACGAATTGGGGAGAATAGTTATTCCTAAAGAAATAAGAAAAACCTATAAACTGAAAGAGGGAGATTTAATAGAAATTTTTGCTTCCAACGAAAATCTTATTTTAAAAAAATTTTCCCCTTTAAAAAATTTAAACAAAATCGCAAAAAATTATACCGAAATACTTTCTCAGGTTTTGGAGTGTAACGTGCTTTTCTGCGACAGAACGTCATATCTTGCGTGTTCCGGCAAAAACGATTTTGATTATGTCGGTGAAGAAATAAGCCGAGAAGTTTCATCGTATATTGAACAACGCAAGTCGGTAATTTTAAATAAAACGGAAGGAGCATATACGATTCCTTTAAAAAACGGTGGGTTATCGGATTTTTCCGCTCAAATTATTGTACCTTTTATTTCGGAGGGCGACATATCGGGAGGGCTGGTAATGTTTTCTAATGATGTCAAAAGAAAATTCGACAGTGCGGAAGTCAAATCGGCTAAAATTACTGCAATGCTGATTGACAAAGAGCTTTCCTGATAATTGGTATAAGCCGGTTTCCTATAGAATATAAATATATAAAGTTACGACGGATAAATAAGTTTATGGGGAGTGAATAGATGAAAAACAAATCCTTTTTGAAGGGAGCTTTGATTTTAACCCTTACGGGTATAATAGCAAAAATTTTCGGAGCAGTTTATAGAATTCCGCTTACCAATTTACTCGGTGCGGAGGGTATGGGGGTTTACCAATTGGTTTTCCCTCTTTATTCGCTATTACTGATGCTGTCATCTGCGGGAGTTCCTGCAGGACTGTCCAAAATGATTGCGGAAGACAGCGTTACAGGCGGTAAAAGAACGAAAAAAATATTTTTGTCCGCAATGCGAATGCTGTTGATTTCGGGTTTTATTGCCGCAATATTTATTTTTGCCTTTTCTTCTGTAATAGCTAAATTGCAAGGAAATCCGAATGCTGCGTTACCTTATAAACTTTTAGCGCCCGCTTTAATCTTTGTTTCGATAACGAGTGTTTTCAGAGGATATTTCCAAGGCTATCAGAGCATGATTCAAAGCGGTATGTCGCAGGTGTTCGAACAGATAGTCAAACTTGTTGCCGGGCTTTATCTTGCATATAAATTTATACCTTTTGGGGTAGCATATGGTGCTGCCGGTGCAATACTTGGCATTACGATAAGCGAATTTGCTTCTATGCTCACCTTGACGATTAATTATTTTACATTCAAAGAGGGCAGAGAAGAAAGAAAATTAAAGACCCGTGCGGATATGAAAACCACCATGGAAATTTTAAAAATTTCCTTCCCGGTTACTCTGTGCGCAATGGTTATACCCGTTACGCAGCTTATTGATTCGGCGGTAGTGGTTAATTTGCTATCTGCTATAAACGGAATAACTCAAGCTACCAAGGATTACGGACTTTTTACGGGACCGGTAAATTCTTTAATAAATCTTCCCACGGTTTTGACGATGTCCGTTTCCCTTGCGGTATTGCCTTCCTTAAGCCGTTCATTTGCCGAAAAAAATTTAAAAGACGCAGAAAGAAAAACCCGTATGTCCGTTAAATTGACTCTTATGATTGCCTTACCCTCGCTCGTCGGGCTGCTGTTGCTTGCCAAACCTATAACCGATTTATTGTACGGCGGTCTTGAAAGCGAAGAACTGTCGCAAATCTATACTCTTTTGAAAATTTCTTGTATCGGCGTGGTTTTTATCAGTTTAATACAAACTTTTTCCGCAATTATGCAGGCATTGGGAAAGCCATATTTTCCTGTAATTTCCATGGCGTCTTCGGGTGCTTTGAAAATAATTTTAAATGTTATTATGATAAAATCGGGTGCAGGAATTTTCGGAGTTGCGTTAGGTAATGTAATATGTTACGGCGTTTGTATGTTGATGAACTTGATTTTTCTGACAAAATATGTTAAATTATATAACGATATATATTCTACGGCAGTGGCACCGTTGCTTTCATCGGTAATTATGGGGGCCGGAATATTTGCTTTTAACGGGATATTCAATATGTTTTTGCCCCAATCGGTCTCGCTTTTAATAGTGATAATAATCGGAATATTGCTTTATTTGGCGGCTCTGATTTTATCCGGAGGATTAAAATCGAAAGATTTTGCAACTTTACCTCTGCCTAAGTTTATGAAAAAAATTCTTTGTTCGGAGAATGCAAATGAAAATAACTGTAGTGGGAATGGGGTATGATGCGCAATCGGTATCGTATGAGGGATTTTTAGCCTGTAAAGACGCAGATTTATTAATTTTAAAGACCGAAAAAACTCCTGTAGCAGAATTATTCAAAAAACAGGGTTTTTCTTATATTACACTGGATGCGATTTACGATTCGTCGAGAAATTTCGAAACGCTCAATAAAAATATATTAAAATATTTTAAAAATTTGGATAAATCCATTGAAAACGTTATTTACTGTGTTCCCGGCAGCGGAGTAAGAGACAGAAGCGTTTTGTTTTTGGAAAAAAATTTCGATATGAAATTTATCCTCGGATTGGAATGTACGTTTAATCTTTTTAAAGGCCTGGAAGGCGACATTAAATATGTTTTCGCAGAAGATTTTTTAAGTGAAAAAGATTATAATTTCGATTATTCGTTAAATTACGTTATAACGGAAATTGACGATAAATATCTTGCGGGAGATTTAAAATTGGCATTGCTTAACAATTTCGACGGGGACGACGAAATTGTTTTTGCCGACAGTTACTCCTCTCAGAAAATTCTATTAAAAAATTTGGACAGGCAGCACGCTTATTATGCACATACCGCAATTCTATTAAAGCCTAAAGATTTGTTAAAAAGAGCGAGATTTACGTTTTGCGACCTTGTAAATTTGGTTATAAGATTGCGTGCAAAAGACGGTTGCCCGTGGGACAGGGCGCAAACACATGAATCTCTTAGAAAAGACGCACTCGAAGAAGCATATGAAGTTGCCGAAGCCATAGATTTGAAAGATAATACGAAACTCGAGGAAGAATTGGGCGATATGCTTTTACAGCCGGTAATAAATGCGGTGATAGCCGAGGAAGAAGGAGAATTCACCGTCTCCGATATAGTAAGCGGAATATGCCGTAAAATAATTTCCAGACACACCCATATTTTCGGCAACGTTATTGCCACGGACAGCGAATCCGCACTTATTAATTGGGAAAAAGAAAAACATATAGAAAAAGGATTTAAATCCTATTACGAAGAAATGCAAGCGGTACCTAAACCTTTCCCCGCTTTAATGAGAGCTCAGAAAATTCAGAAAAAAGCAAAAAACGCAGGTATGGATTTTTCCGATATTGACGAAGCCGAAAGTCGCCTGATTTCCGAATTTGAGGAATATATAAACTCTTCCCGAAAAGGTGAAGAGCTGGGCGATTTGCTGTTTAGCGTTGTAAATCTTTGCAGATTAAACGGTATCGATGCGGAAGAATGTCTTTATAAAGCCACCGAAAAGTTTGCCGCACGCTTTAAAAAAGTTGAAGATTATGCCCTTAAGAACAATAAAACTTTAAAAGACTATACTAAAGCAGAATTGGACGAGCTATGGAACAAATTGAAAAACCAATAAAAATAGGCAATGTATCTATAAAAAACAGGTGTTTTCTTGCCCCTATGGCAGGTTTTACCGATATAGGATTTCGCAGCCTTGCAAAGCGATTTGGGGCGGGGCTTACATATAGCGAGATGGTAAGCGCAAAAGGCATATATTATAATAATGTCCAAACGCTTGAGCTGTTAAAAAAAACAGAGGAAGAAAGTCCTTTTGCCCTGCAGCTTTTCGGTCACGAAAAAGATGTTTTTAAAAAAATTCCCGAAAAAGACATTTTTAAAGATTTAGATATTATAGATATTAATATGGGATGCCCCGCATTGAAAATAATAAAGAACGGGGATGGTTCCGCTTTAATGAGGGATTTGAAGGTCGCCTCTGACGTTATAAAAACCGCAGTAGAAAGTTTTAACAAACCGATTACCGTAAAGTTTCGTTCGGGCTTTGATGAAGAACATATAAATTGTGTGGAATTTGCCGTAATGTGCGAATGTAGCGGTGCGGCGGCGGTTACGGTGCATGCAAGAACCGCAAAGCAAATGTATTTTGGTACTGCAGACAGAAAATTGATTGCCGAAGTTAAACGTGCGGTAAAAATTCCCGTTATCGCAAACGGGGATATTGACAGTTTTAAATCGGCAAAAGATATGTTCGAAACCACCGGTTGCGATGCCGTAATGATAGGCAGGGGCGCTTTGGGCAGACCGTGGATTTTTGCAGAATTATTAAATTCCGTATTTGAAATCGACAGATTGAGCATTATAAAATATCATTACGATATGCTTAAAAATTCGTGGGGGGAGAAATTTGCACTTTTAAATATGAGAAAACATATAAGTTTTTATTTAAAAGGAATTCAGCATACAAAAAATTTAAAAACTTTAATTCAAACGGAAAACAATTTCGATAACGTGTTAAAAATGTTGCAAGAAGTATTATAAACAAAAATGCCTAATCCGTCATATAATGGTTTTAACGGATGGTGCGTAAATGAAATTGTTTTTTTTGGTAAAGAATCTTAAATATTTTTTAAAAAATGCAGCCGAAGGAACCTTTGATGTTTTGATTTTGCCTTTTAAATCGCTACCCGACGTAAATTATAAAAGGGAAATAGAAGGGGAAGACGGAAGTCTAAGGTTTGTTTGCGATTTATCGAAAGATTTGAATTGCGTAATAATTGCCGGTGTGCAAACCGACAATTACGGGATGATACGCCGTTCTGTAATAGTTGCCGATTCGGGTTCTCTTACGGGAGTTTCCGATATGGTCCATGCCGTTATGCCGGACAGATTTGCCGCAGGAGGCGGATTTAGAGTGTACGACACCTCAAAGGGTAAAATAGGTATTATTGTGGATGAAGACATGTATTTTCCCGAAGTACCCAGAATTTTGACACTGTGTGGCAGTGAAATACTTATTTCCGTTGCGGAAAATTTGAATTACGATATGTGCAACGTATTGGCAAGAGCTTATTCGTTTACTAACGGAATTCCTTGTGTGGTAAATGTGGGAAACAAGATTTTTGCGGCCGACGGTAAAGGAGACGTTATTTCCGTCGCCGACAACATAGCAGAAATTGAATTGAACAGAGAATACAAATTGATGAGAGCGAGAAGATTGGGATTTTATAAGGAAATTGCTTCTCCGTTTTTCAACTGACATAAAGGAGATTACAAATGATTAATATTGTGCTTGTGGAACCGGAAATTCCTCAAAATACCGGAAACATAGTGAGGACCTGTGCGGCTACGGGTTGTAGATTGCATCTTGTAAAACCTTTGGGGTTTGATGTTTCCGAAAAAGCCGTAAAAAGAGCAGGGTTAGATTATTGGCATTTATGTGATATAACTTATTATGAAAATCTGAATGAATTTATGGAAACCAACAAAGGACAGCCGATGCTTTTTTCCACAACCAAAGGGAAAAAACGCTACGACTGCGCACAATATCCCGACGGCGTTTTTATACTGTTCGGTAAAGAAACAAAAGGTTTGCCCGAGGAGCTTCTTGCTCAACATTACGATGATTGTATTAGATTGCCTATGCTAAAAAATTTGCGTTCTCTCAATTTGTCTAATGCGGTTGCCATAATTGCATACGAAGCATTAAGGCACCAAAATTTCATAGGACTTGAAACGGAAGGAAATTTACATCATATAAAATTATGAATTTTTAATATTGACGTTAGTTTAAATGTTTATATATAAGTTTAAATTTATTTAACTAAAGCAAAGTTTTTAATCGAAAAAAAAGCGTTTGATATTTATATTTTAAATAAATATAATTTTTTTTGTACCTTTTTAATAAAATTTGTTAAATAAAAAATATAATTTTACATTTTTCTCGGAAAAAATTTGATACAAAAATATATAAGGCATTTTAAAATTACATATTGACAATGCCATGTTTATTTGTTAAAATGAGTTTAATAATTTAATTGTCGCAATATTATTTAAAAATTAGAGGGGTTAAGTGATTTTTTTCTAAATTGTATTTAATATTTTTAAAAAATTATGCAAAATTTAATTTACGATAAAAATTAACTTTACTACATATCAATTAAAACAATTTTAAATTTTATTAAATAATTCGTGTCGATAATTATAGTTTTATGAATAAGGAGAAAAATTATGACAAAAGAAATACCATTACATCCCTTTCCTTGTGGTCCCGAATCAAACGGTTTTTTTGCGGCATTGGCTTCCGCTTTAGTACCGTGTTTGAAAATAACCGAGGATAAGCCTTATTGGTGTAATCCCAAAGGCAGTTATTGCATTAATTGCGGTATGTGCGGAGATGCTTCTAACATTACTAAAAACCGTGTAATGTTATATCATACGTTGATTACGGCAAGCGGTGTTGCTTTTACTTTTGATTATCCGGAAGACGACACCGTGCCTTATCATACAATGCCTAATGTTAATACTCCTTGGCGTTGGGAGGAACCTTTTATTGCACAGTTGATGGATTTTGCGGGTTTTACATATGAACGGAAATATAATAAAACTGTAAAAGAAATGTATGGCGATATAAAGAAAGCTATAGATGCGGGATATACGGCAATGGTGGCCAATCACGGTGTTTGGGCAACCGAATTGGAATGGATTAGCTGCTGGAGTGTGGTGTACGGTTATACCGATGACGGTATATGCGTAATGAAATACGGAGGCGAAAAGGTTACGCTTACCGACGGGCAGTTTGAAGATTGGATTGTAATTACCGGTCAGAAAAAATGTACGCAAACATATTTTGATATTTTGCAGCGAATTTATAATATTTTATCTCATCCCTCTCACGATAAATTGGAAAAAGAAATTTACAACGATTTAGATAATGTAACCGATGAAAACGCCGTGCAGCTGGCATATAAATTAGTGGTAGGTATTAACGGCGTTCCTATTGAAACACGTTGGCATGCGGCGGAAGCTTTTATTTCCATAGATAATTTGCTTTATCCTTTGACCGACAATATGGAAATAAAAAACAAACTGAAAGATTTGTTTTTCGAATATTATATAAACGATAATTCAACCGG
>CASEPJ010000186.1 GCA_949289715.1 uncultured Clostridia bacterium | reverse complement strand
GTAAATAAATAAATTTAAAACTTTTTTACCTTTATTATTTATATAAAAATTTCAATCATTTTTTTCATCAAAAAACGTCATCTGTAAATCTCTAAAACTTTTTACCGCTCTTTTATAAATTTTATCGTCATCTTCTTTCTGTCCTATTAACAATTTAGATGACGGCATATGTTTTAAGCAATTTGATACAACAGTACTTTTGCTATTATTTGCATAACAATATATACATCCGTGTTTGCATGTATTGTAATATCCAATGTCTATACTTTCAACACATCCGCAAGAAGGTCTTTGATTTTTATCTTTATTCACTTTTATTTTATAATCTATAATGTTCGATATTAAAACAGGGTCTATGCAGCACGATTTTTTAATTCCTAAATTTATTAAGTCAATATCTTCACAGCATGTTTCTAATTTTAACTCATAATTATCTGCTATTGATTTTAAAGTTTTAGATATTTCATACATCGCATTTTCGTCTATTGTTTTTATGTTTAATGTTGATAAATTCTTTTTAATTTTAACGTATACATCGATAAAACTAAAAACACACTTTGTTACATTACCACATAATTTCCTTGCTATATATTTAAACATTTTTTCGTGCCATCTAATATCGTATTTAGGTGTTAAAATTATTGGGTCATACCTCCAGATGACCCTGTTTTTTCCGTATCGATTTGACAAATATTTAAAACAGTCTATTCTTGCTTCTAATTGCGGCAAATTGGGTTCCGTATCCTTTCCATATGCATTAATAGAATATTGAAAATAAAATTTATAATCTTTTTCTATTAAATCTAAATATTTAAACATCGGTTGAGGGTTTTTAGTCCAAAAAACTATGCAATCCACAATGTTTGCAGATAAATCAATTTCACTAATATTGTGATAATTCATGGGGTTTCTTACCCAAACGCATTTCTCCTGCAAACGATTTATAAACCACTCGCTGTAAAACGCAGGAATATCTGTTCTTCTGCTAACACTTAATATCATTTTAAATTTAACCTCTTTTTATTTAATTTCACATTTTATGCCTTAACTTCGGCTATAGCATTTTATTTTAAAAATTAATAACATATTCTCATTTGTATTTTGACACTGCCCTGCTAATAAAAAACTTAAATTTAAAATCATTTTTATAAACGTTAATACAAATTTTAACAAAAATTCACCCGCTTAACAAAAATTTTTAATATTAAATCTTTTTTTACATTATATTAAAAAAATGAAATTTATTATGTTTTTATTGTATTTTAGATTAAATTAACGAACATTTGGCTTCTTAATTTTGTTTTAAAATTTATAACTATTTTGATTCTCTTAAAAAATTTTAAATATGCATTAAATTAATTAACACATAAAAATTATTTAACATATTAAATAAATTTTAAAAATTAAATTATTTTTTAATCAATGCGAATAAATGACGCCATCATATTTTATAATGCATCTTTATATTAAGTAAATACAGTATACACTTTTTATTTATATTTATTCTTTCTAAAACGGCGTTAATGCAGAATAAACATTTGACCTATTTCAAAAAAAATTCCCGTTAATAACTTAAATATCATATTATAAAAGACATAAATATTATAGCATATTTTAAAAAAAACGGTTAATTATTAAATTTAATTTCTTTTAAATTATTTATCTTGCAATTACTAAAATTTAAGTATTTTTTGACAATAAAATTAATTTATAATAACTAAAAGTAAATTTTTTATTAAATTTTATAATTAAAATCTTTAATTAATTTTTAATTTTTTTTATATTAGCTGTTTTCATTATAAAAATAGAGGTTGATGTTTTTTATATCTATTATATCTTGTTTAATTATATTAAAGTTATCGTAATTAATAAATTAGTCAAAAAATTATAAAAAATTATTGCTTTAAAAATTTATTCAATTATAATAATTTTTGCTTTAAAATATAAAAAATTAAGATTATAATTTAATTGATTTGATTTTTATATATGAATTTGATAATTAGCTATTTAACGGTTAAACAATTATTTATAATTTTTTCATAAAAACGGTTTGATAACTAAAATTTTACGATAAAATTATATAATATGTGATTGTTACTTGTTTTTAAACGAATTATGTATTATAATATAAATTAAGAAATCGAGGTAAATATGAAAAGCATTTACACCTATTATAAAGAAAGATTAATAGAAATAAGCGGAAAAAACCGTAGCCTTTATCTTAAAAATTTTACCAATAAAAACGGCTTTGACCTAGGCAGAATTTTAGAAAAAGAACCTGTTTTATCCGCCGACTTTATCGATGCGTTATGGAACGGTAAAGCGGTTCCGTTTACAATAATAGGTAAAAACACAAAAGATATTATAGCAAAATTAAATATATCCAACAAAGAAGATATTTCAGGCGAAATTCAAGATGAAAAAGAATTAATTAAGAGGGAACGTCAAAAAAAGGAAGCCTTAAAACGTGCCGTCCAGCAAGAAGTTAAAAATTTGCGAACTTTAAAAAGAGAGATAGAAGAAATAGAAAAAGAAACGGGGAGATACGAATTATACTGCTGCTATCCTTTCGTATACGGTGCAATTAGAGACTATATCTTTAAAGCTCCTCTGCTTATGTTTCCTGCGGTAATAGATATAATAGACGACAATACGGCAACCGTGTCTTTAAAAATGGGAGAAACGGTACAGTTAAATAGAGCCTTTATCCTTGCCTATGCAGAAAGTCAGCATTTAAACATAGACGATATTGAGTTAGAATTTGACAATGTAAAAAGCAGATTTTCCAATTTGCAACGTCTTTTGGATTATCTTAGAAGTTTCGGTATAAAAATCAATTATCCTCCTAGAAAAAATATTTTTTCATTTAACCGTTACCCCGAACCTACGTCTAAAGACCATATAGAAGTTAAACAGCTTTGCTTGCTTGCAAGGTGCAGTTTGGCAAATTCAATATATAATGATTATTCCGCATTGGAAAAACGTCACTTAACAAACGATTCCATAAACGAATTATTAAATACTAAAAAAATCAAAAAACAAAAAACGCCTCATAACAATAAGCCAACCGAACTTTATTTAATTAACAATGTGGATTATGCTCAAGAACAGGTTGTTAAAAAAGTTAATGAAAGCGGTAATATGGTAATATACGGTCCTCCCGGCACAGGCAAATCGCAAACTATAGTCAACGTTATTGCGGACAGTATATGCAAAAATAAAAAAGTGCTTGTCGTTTCCCAAAAAAAAGCTGCGCTGGATGTAGTTTTCAATCGTTTGGGAACATTGAATTCCAAAGCAATGTTTTTGACCGATGCAGAAAAGGAAAAACATTATTTCTATGAAAGGTGCCTTTCAAGGCATAATTCCCTTACCCTTCCCACATATAAAAAAGAGGAACTTATAGAACGTTTTGATGAAGTTAACAGAGAATTAGACGCAGAAAATATGAAATTGAATATAATATCGGATGCGTTGAATTCGGTAACTCCCTTCGGCATTTCTCTGCAAGAAATGTATTATAATTCTTATAAACTTAATAAAAGATCGGCGGATTATTATATTTATCAGCACATGATTAACGACAAAAAGCTTATGTCTTTAAATTATCATGAACTTAAAAATGCCGTATCCATATTAAACGAAAAAAATAAAGCGGAATTATATTATAATTTTGTTGAAAATAAAAAGACCAATCCGTTTATTGACCATTTAAAAGATAATATTAAAGTGGACATATTATCGGATGCTCAGGTCAAACTAACCGAACTTATTAAAAAAAGACAGGCATTATTCGATTCCGCAAAATATAAATACAGCCGTTATATTCTAACGTATTATAACGAAGTGAAATCGGAACAGGATTTAAAACCGCTGATAAAAATGATAGCGAAATTTAAATATCCTAAATCGGAAAAAATGCTAAAAACCAGTTATTTCGCATTTCCCTTATACCCGTTTGCTAAAAACAATATGTTAAAGAAAGAAAAAGAAATAGAAGAAGATTTTAACGAAACTGTTTTGGCAATAGACGAATATATTGCAGGATACGGTTTTTTAAAAAATATTCTAACTAACGACGGCTATCTTATGGCCATTGACGGTATTTTAAACGGTAATAGCGCCATATTTAAATTGCTTTTAGATGCCGTTAAAAATTATATTCAGCTTAGAGATATCAATGCTACCCTATCAAATTTAACCGACGCTCAAAAAATAACTTTAAATTTTGCTTATAAAATCTCAGGTTCATATCAAAAATATCATGAAATTTTGGAAAAAATAATTCCAGTAAGATTATATACGGAAATAATCAAATACGAAGAAACTCAAAAACATCCTCTTTCGATGATGGTTGACTTTGAAAATATACGAGCAAGAATAGTGATATTGAAAAACGAAAAAATAGAAATAAGCAAAAAACTTGCCGAACAAAGTTTCAACGACGAATATTCTAAATTATTCGAAACACGTCCCGACAACAAAGATTATTTATACCAAATATCTAAAAAACAGAATTACTGGCCTATAAGAAAGATGATGGAAATTTACGGGGACTATCTTTTCAATTTATTCCCTTGTTGGTTACTCTCTCCCGAAAATGTTTCTAATATTCTCCCACTAAAAAGAAATCTTTTCGATGTAGTTTTATTTGACGAAGCTTCACAAGTATTTATAGAAAATACCATACCTACCATTTACAGAGGTAACCGTATTGTTGTTGCGGGGGACGCTAAACAGCTACGCCCTACAACTACGTTTATGAAAAGATATATGGGCGGCAACATAGAAGAAGATATGGATTACTCCACTCAAGCGGCTTTGGAAGTCGAAAGTTTATTGGACCTTGCCGTTTCCCGTTTTAACAGTGCCAATATTACTTACCACTACCGCAGCAGAAACGAGGAACTTATTGATTTTTCCAATAAAGCTTTTTATAACGGAAATCTTCAAATAGCGCCCAACGTTTCAAAAAACATAAAACAAAAACCTCTTGAACGTATTTTGGTCAACGGCAAATGGCTTAACCGCAAAAATGCGGAAGAAGCAAAAGAAGTGGTAGAACTAACAAAAAAAATTCTTAATAATCGTAAAAATAACGAAACAATCGGTATCATTACATTTAACTCCGAACAAAAAAGCTGTATAGACGACCTATTCGATAAAGAATGTTATAAAGACGAAAATTTCCGAACATTGTTTATTAAAGAAAATAACAGAATAGAAGACGGAGAAGACGTAAGCTTGTTTGTTAAAAATCTCGAAAACGTACAAGGTGACGAAAGAGATATAATAATATTTTCTATAGGATACGCCGAAAACGAATACGGTAAAATTGTGGCAAATTTCGGACCTCTCTCTAACGAAGGGGGAGAAAACCGCCTTAATGTCGCCGTAACCAGAGCAAAACAAAAAATTTATGTGGTTACTAGTATAGAACCAGAAGCTCTAAAGGTCGAAAATTCCAAATTTGCAGGCCCTAAACTATTTAAATCTTATTTAACTTATGCAAGAGCGGTGTCTAACGGTAATATAGAAGAAGTTAAAACAATATTAAACTCCTTTAACGCTTCACCTAATTTCAGCGAACAGCATTCTTCTGGACTGTTGCCTATAGAAGTACAAATAAAAGAAAAATTAGAAAAAGCCGGCTATTCCACCGAGTTGAATTTGGGTAATTCCAACAGTAAAATTTCCGTTGCCGTTTACGACAAAAAGAAAGACAAATATTTACTCGGAATAGAAACCGACCGTACCGTTATCGAAAGCTCTCAAAACGTATTGGAAAGGGATGTCTTCAGAAACCTTTTCCTTGAATCCAAGGGCTGGAAAATCTATAGAGTTTGGAGCAGAGATTGGTGGCATAACTCAACCGGAGAGATAAATAAAATAATAAAAGAAATAGAAAGGCAAAAAAATTTATTAAATTAAAAAATAGGTAAATTTTAAAATATTTAAAAATAATTTAAAAAGCAAATCGTTTAATCGAAAATTATTTTTTTTAAATTAAACAAGCAGGAAAATTGTTTTTCCTGCTTGTTTTTTTATATTTAATAATTAGTATTATTTTTTAAAACTCTCTTTAACAATCTTACGAACATCGTCGCTGGTTAAAACTTTATATCCTCCCTGCATAATCAACGTGCTTTTAACAATACCCTCTATCATGCTTTCCGTTACACCGAGGTCCTTAATATTCATTACCAGTCCTATCTTCCTCATCCAGCTTTCCATTTCAACCAAACCTTCTTCTGCTATTTCCATATCGGTTTTTCCTGCGGCACTCACATTCCAAACATTTAAGGCATATCGTTTAAATTTATCCAGTCCGTAAGGAAGAATAAATTTAAAATAAGGCAGCGTAACGGCAGAAAGAGTCATTCCGTGCGTCGCATTTGTATAAGCTCCTACCGCCTGACCAATCATATGAACCTCCCAGTCGGTAGTTTTGCCCTTTGCAACAAAAGTATTCAATGCCCATGTAGCTAGCCACATAATATTGCTTCTGGCTTGGTAATCATGTGGATCTTCAACTGCAATCAAAGAACTGTGAATGAGCGAACGCATTAATCCTTCCATAACATAATCGGAAGTATTATCATCCTCTCCCGATAAATATTGCTCTAAAATATGAGACATAATGTCAAAAATTCCGGCAATCATCTGATATTTCGGTAACGTCATCGAAAATTCGGGATTTAATATAGAGAATTTGGGAAATACGTTTTCATTAAAGACATGTCCTATTTTCAATCTTTGCTCTATGTTCGTAATTACGGTACCTCCGTTCATTTCACTTCCGGTACCTACCATCGTAAGAACACAGCCAACGGGAATAATTTTATTATCCACATCTTCGAAAGTCAAAAAATATTTATCCCACGGGTCTTCGTTGCAATATACAGAAACGGATAATGCTTTTGCATAGTCGCATACCGAGCCGCCTCCAACAGCAAGTATCAGGTCTGCATTAGCTTTTTTTGCCCTTTCTATGCCTTCGTAAAGCTTATCTACAGTAGGGTTAGGCATAACTCCGACATCTTCGAAAACTACCTTATTATGGGCTTTTAAAATTTCCATAACTTTGTCATAAATGCCGTTCTTTTTTATAGAGCCTCCGCCATAAACAAGCAATACATTCTTCCCGTATTTCGGTAATTCTTCATTTAAACCGTTTAGAGCATCCCTTCCGAAATAAAGTTTTGTCGGATTACAATATGTGAAATTACCTAACATAAAAACCTCCGAAAATACAAATTTTAATGTTTTTAATTGATTAAATTTATATTTTTTAATAAATCTTCTCCGAAAATATTTTTATACAGCGTCAAATACTTACTATAAGTTACTACTTTTAAAGT
>CASEPJ010000185.1 GCA_949289715.1 uncultured Clostridia bacterium | reverse complement strand
TATTTCTTATAAAACAAGCAAGAAAACTTTTGAATGGATAAAGGATAATTACGAATTAATAAACGTAGCGATAACAAGAGCTAAAAATAAACTTATAGTAGCTGCCGATACGGAAGTTATAGACAAACTATCTGATAAAAAAGACGATTTATACAATTTAATTCAATATGCGAGAAATAACGGAAAATGTGAAATACCGCCGAATGAATCAATTAAAATTGAAATCGGACATTCAAACGGAAGTACTATGGAAGATGAATTTTTTAAAACAATTTCTCATTTTTGTTCATGTAATAAGACTTTCGAAGCGGAGAGAAATGTAAAGGTAGAAAAAATTATTAAAGATAATATTGCTTTTTATTCAAAACAAGAATTTGATCTTGTGTTGTATACAAAAAAATTTTTTACCAAAAAACCGGTTATTGCTTTTGAAATTAACGGAGGTGAACACTTGGGAAGTAATATAAGTGAGTTGTCTGATAGAAAAAAAATGGAATTATGTAAGAAGAACGGAATAAAACTAATATTTATCCCTAATTCTTTTGTAAAAGCGTATGAATATATTGCGGATATTATTTTGTCGTCTCAAAATAAAAACACTTCGATTCAGCAATCGATGTTTGACGAATATGTATAATAATTATTTATTTGCTTTGTTTTAAAAAATTAAATTTTTAAATGAAAGTTTAGAATTTAATTTAAATTTAAAAATTTTAAAGTTAAGAAACTAAAATTGTGAATTTTAATTTATTGACAAATTTTAATGATTATTAATATATTAAAATTTAATGCCATAATTTTTAACTATTAAAACGTATTTTTTTAATTTTAATATCAATTCAAATAGGAGGATAAAATGAAAATAGCTTTGATAACGGGAGCTTCTTCCGGGTTCGGAGAAAGATTCGTTGCCAATTTAGCCGAGTATTTAAAAAAGGGAGACGATATAGATGAAATATGGGCGGTAGCAAGAAGGCTTGAACGTCTTGAAAAATTACAGAATTTTACTGAAATTAAGGTGCGCCCCGTATGCGGGGATATAACTTCCAATCAATTTCTGTCGAGTCTGAAAGAACTTTTTGTAGAAAATAAAGTGCAAATAAAACTTCTTATAAATTGTGCGGGCTATGGAAAAATCGGTGAATTCGACGAAATTTTGTTGGAGGATAATTGCGGTCAAATTAGGCTTAATTGCGAAGCGCTTACTGCAATCACTCAAATTGCATTGCCGTATATGGATAAAAATTCGGATATCTTAAACGTTGCTTCGGTTGCCGCTTTTTTACCGCAGCCTCAGTTTGCGGTTTATGCGGCTACAAAGTCTTATGTTTTAAGTTTTTCCAAAGCGCTAAGGGTGGAGCTAAAAAAAAGAAATATCAATGTAACAACACTTTGCCCGGGACCGGCAAAGACAGAGTTTTTCAACGTTGCGGAAACTATCAAAAAAATGCCCGCTTTTAAAAGGTCGTTTATGTACGATGCGGATTTTGTAGTAAAAAAAGGTCTTAAAGGTTTAAAGAAAAAACGTGCTGTGATTGTCCCGGGATTTTGTATGAAATCTTTTAATATTCTCTGTAAAATAATACCTCATAAAATATTACTTGCGGTTTTTAAATAGAAAAACCTTTTTGAATTTTGTTTTGATAATTTGCGATTTTTGAAAATTTAATAATTATTTTTTTAAACTTAAATAAGGTAATAATAAAAAAGGTTAAAAGTTTGAATCGTAAACGCTTTTAACCTTTTTTAATTACAAAATGCTGTTGTTAAATATTTATTTTTATACAATTTTTATGTAATTTCCTACCGTATGCTGGGGAGCAATGTCCAAATAAACGTCCTTATTTACTTTTACGTCGTTGATTTCGAGCATTTCAAAGGTTGTTTTATATGCAAGTTGAGGAGTATTGCTTTCTTCGCTCAGATGCCCCAAAATAAATTGTTTTGTTCCTTTTAATGCGAGTTTTAATATACATTCCGCAGCAGTGTCGTTTGAAAGGTGTCCACGGCTGCTTAAAATTCTGGCTTTTAAAGTTTCGGGATAACGACAATTTTTTAACATATTAATATCATGATTACTTTCTAATAAAATCAGGTCGCTTTTTTCCAATCTATTTAAAACGCGGTCGGGCATAAAGCCCAAATCGGTGGAAATACTTATTTTTCTGCCTTTGCAATATATACTGAATCCGTTGCAAAAAGCTGCATCGTGTGGGAGCATAAAAGGGGAAATAGTTAAATCGTCGATAAAAAAATCATCGCCTTGAAAAATTTTCATTAATTTTTCAGGAATTTGCAATTTGTTTTCCAATGCGGACCAAAGCCTTTCGTCGGCATATACGGGAATTTTGAATTTTTTGGACAGAGAGCATATACCTTTAATATGATCGGAATGTTCGTGTGTTACCAATATAGCTTTAATATCTTCGGGAATAACGTTGACGGATTTTAATCGGTCGATTATATCTTTTAAAGAAATTCCGGTATCTATAAGAATTGTGGTGTTTTCCGATTTAATTAGCGTGCAGTTGCCTTTGCTTCCGCTTGCAAGCGTACATATGTCTAAACTCATCTCATCCTCCGTATTTGATAATTATACATTATTTTAATTTTTTTTGCAATAGAATACATATGATTTACTTTTACAGTTATATTTTTTTGGCGTTTTTAAAAATGAATTGATTTTATTTAATGATTATAATTTTTTAAACAAAATATAGAAATCCACTAAAAATAATTAAATTTTATCGCATAAAAAAAACAAAAGATTTCAAACTAATTTTAAAGGTGGAATATGAAAATATCGAGTTTAAAAGAAATTAAAAATTTTATCGTCAATACCTTTCACAACAATGAAGACATTATGTTTAGAGATGTGCAAATTCCCTCTAACATTGCCGCTATGCTTGTGTATATGGACGGTATTACAGATAAGGAACTTATAGAAAGGCATATAATTTTTCCGCTGAATACGGGAGAGGGGCTAAACGGTAGTTTCGGCAACGATTTTGTCGATTACATTGTTAAACATTGCCTTACGGCAACCGAAACCTCCATAAAAGAAAAGGAAGAGGATATGATAAGCGCCATTGCTTCGGGAGATACGGTTTTGTTTTTCGAAGGCTCTTTTAAATTTATAGTAATAGGCAGTAAACAATATTCGTTAAGGTCAATTACCGAACCACCCACGCAAACTGTTTTAAGGGGACCGAGAGAAGGATTTATAGAGGATTTCAAAACCAACGTGGCTTTGCTTCGAAGGAAACTGAAAACTCCCGAATTTGTAGTAGAAACCATGAATATAGGTCGACTGACTTCTTCAGTAGTTGCCATATGCTATTTAGATAATGTTGCGGATAAAACGGTTTTAAATAAAATAAAAAAACGTTTGAAGGAAATCGACATAGACGGAATTTTAGATTCATCCTATATAGCAAGATTTTTGGAAGAAAAGAAATATTCCATTTTCAAGCAAAACGGATACAGCGAAAAACCGGACGTCATTGCTGCAAGAATGTTGGAAGGACGAATAGCTCTTATTGTGGACGGTTCGCCTATGGTTATTACCATTCCTTATCTTTTAATAGAAGATTTCCAAACTCCCGATGATTATTTCGATAAAAACATAAGGATAACTTTTTTAAGATTGATTAGGTTATTGTCGGTTATGATTTCGGTGCTTGTTCCGGGAATATATGTGGCGGCTCAAATGTATCATTATGAGCTTATTCCTTTGAGTTTTTTAATTAATATCGTCAATGCCACAAAAGGTATTCCTTTTACTCCTTTTACAGAAATGCTGTTTACGATAATACTCTTCGAAATTTTGAATCAGGCCAGTGTACGAATGCCTAGGTATATGGGTATGGCATTAAGCGTAGTCGGCGCATTGATATTAGGTGAAACCGCAGTAAAAGCCGGGCTTTTAGGTTCGCCTACCGTCATGATTTCTGCTTTATCCGGCATAACGCTATTTATTGTACCCGACTTGGAGCCTGTATTTAGTTTATTAAGAATATCTTTTATTATTTTAGGGGGACTGCTCGGATTATATGCGATAAGTTTCGGCTGCGTGGGATTATTGGCGTATATGGAGGGATTGGATTCTTACGGAACGCCTATCTTAGCTCCTTTTTCACCTTATTTAAAATCGGATATGAAAGACGGTATTTTCAAAAAACCTATTACCGAATTTTACACCAGACCTGCTTCGCTGTCGGTTAAAAACAAAAGGAGAATGAGACATGGAACAGACGATAAGTAATGCTCAGATTTATAAATTATTTATAATTATTTCTACTGCCACCAAGTTTCTGACGTTGCCTTCGTTTTATATGCAGGCAGCGGGAAGAGATTCATGGTTTTCTGTAATTGTAAACGTTATAATGGATTTTTTTCTGCTTTTATGCGTATTGGCCGTTTTGAAGGCAAACGGAAATATGACTTTTTGTAAGCTTATGGAAAAATATTTCGGTAAAATAGTTTCCCGCATTTTATTGCTATTGATTTCGGCATATTTGATTTTTCGCTCCATTCCGTTTATTGTGGAAAATTACAATATTTTGGCGGCAGTGCTTTATGAGGTGCCGAATTGGTATGCTTTGGTTTTTCCCATCTATATTGTGGCGGGGTATGTCGCTTATAAAGGAGCGAGAGTAATGGGCCGTGTGGCGGAAATAATGTATTTTTTCTTTTTGGCTTCTTTGGTTATATTGTTTTTGCTTTCTTTAAGCGAACTTACGTTACAAGAAGTTCTGCCTGTTTTCGAATTCGGGGTAGTGCCTCCTCTTAAAGCCGCAATAAAGGGAATGACCGCATTCGGTGATTACGGACTGTTACTGATTTTTATGGGAAAAACAGATAATTTAACCGTAAAAAAACAAATTTCCGGATACGGCGTTGCTGCAGCTATAGTTATTATATTTAATTTCTTATTTGTAATGATTTTCGGTATTATTGGAGTATATCAGCCGGATGCTATTATAAGATTAACTCAATATAATACCGTTCTAACTAATTACGGAAGGGTTGACTGGCTGATTGCGATTATTTGGCAGATTTCTCAAATATTATATCTTGCGGTGTTGGTTTACGGGGCCGCCGAATTTGTAAGGTGGGTGTTTAATATTAAAAATCGTCTTCCCGTAATGATAGGAGTTATCGCAATTATCGAAATTTTAATAAGATATGTATTTTACAGTGTAGAAATTTTAAATAAAACTTACGGTTCTACAATGAGTTATTATTTCTTATTTTTGCAATATGTATTGCCCGTAATACTCGGTATAATCAGTTTTGTTAAATTGCTAAAAGACAGGAGGATGAAGAAATGTCGCATAAAGATTTCTGGCGAAAAACAGCCATTATAATTTCGGTAGCCATTCTATTAATCGCTCTTGTTGCATTGGAACCTTCCCATGTGCAGGAAAGAGCCTCTGTAATAGGAATGGGAATTGATAAAGAAGGGGAAGAATTCGAGTTATCCGTTCAGGTAATCGTTCCTACCGGAGGCAGCAGCGATGTTCAACAGACCGATTATAAAGGGGTAATTTCGGCAAAAGGTGTCAATTTCAGTGATGCAATTAATAATCTTTCCACAATAACCGGAAGAAAACTTTTGCTAATGCATTGCAGCGTAGTTATAATAGGCAAATCTATGGATGATGATAATATTTTGGAATTTATAGATTATATTATGAGAACAAACAGAATAAACGATTCTGCGTATTTGATGAGAGCTACCATAAGTGCTAAAGAGCTGTTTTCTCTTCAAAGCACGATGGACTCGTACACGGCAATGGCTTTGCAGAAAAGTTCTCTCGAACACATATCGAGGGGTAATACCATATCTATAAACATAATGCATTATACCAAATTCACCAAAGAGATAGGAAATTGTGCGGTTATTCCGACTATAATCCCTGTAGAAGTGGCTAAACCGCAGGGAGGTTTACAAGGAGGAGAGTCGGGAGAAGAAAATAAAGAATATTTATTTAATGCCGAGCAAAGCGGAGTATATAAAAACGGTAAATTTTTATGCTCGATGGACAAACAGCAAACAAAAGGGTATAATTGGATTATCGCTAAAGAAAAATTAAATGACGGCGCAATAGAAACGGAAAACGTCGGTGTTAAGGTAAAACGAAGAAAATCGGATTGGAAAATTACCTTCGACGAAAACGGCAATCCCGATGTAAATATAGACGTAAAACTCGATATAGAAATCGAAGAAAAAGATACTTTAAACGAATCGTTTTTCTATAATCTAAATGACGATTTAAAAGTTAAATTGCAAAATTTGGTAAAAGAGGACATAAACTCCTTATTGAGGCTTGTAAAAGAACAAAATGCCGATATTATAGGAGTCGGTATAAGAATGCATAAACTGTATTTTAAAGAGTTTAAAAAATTATACAATAATTACGGCGACAATTATTTGGAACACGTCAATTTCAATGTTAACGTAGAAGTTGAAAAGAAACATTAAATTCTTCATTTCACAAATAAACAACGGCCATGAAAGAAAAGGCAACGAAAAAATTAAATAATATTTTTAGTTTTTATATTTTATCGAAAAAATGTGATTTAAATATAAAAATTTGAATTAAAAATTAGATATTTAATTAAAGATTTAAATTTGATTATTATAATTTTAAATATATAGATAAAATTATTGATTATCGTATCTATTTTTTATTAATATTTT